>JAFDBU010000060.1 GCA_019313095.1 Deltaproteobacteria bacterium
AGAGCTGTTGAAATTCTTTGACCTTACCGGCATTTTTTGTGGCAAGAACTATTACATTTATCATTTTTTTATGCTCCTCAGGTCTCATAATAAGAGAGTTATAAAATAGTGCTTTACAGCAGGCGGAATGTGCCGGGGTGAACTGTACTGTATATAAAAATTTTTTCAAATCTGTTTCATAACAGATACAATTCTAACCGGCAAAAGATAGAGTAATTTGCAGTCAGGAAATTTTTAACATTGCGATCTTGTCTCTTTTGAAAATATAGCGTATAAAGCTCGACACACCTGAAAATGTTAAAGCGCAGATTCGGGGCTGAGGCTTTGCTCTATTAAATTTACGGAAAAGATATTTTATTATGACCGAGATAAAAAGCACAATGGAAAAGGTGCTGGAAAGAGCTGCTTCCATGGGAAGTGCAAGCCGGGAAGAAATGCAGGCTGATGTGCAGTTAAAAGAAGGCATGCGGATGGCTGCTGACTATCTCCAGGGAACGGAAGTCGATTTTTCGCAGGTAGTAGAGGCAAAAAATGTTTCTGGCCTTCTAAAAAGGGGATTGGTCCTGGTTTTTTTAAGGAATATTTCCCTACCGCGGAATGCAGACCTGCAAAGAGCCGAAAGGGCCATGCAGGGCCTTTTGGAACTGGCCAAGGGCAGTGGTGACCTGGTTTCAGTTTTCAGAGATATGAAAAACATTCTGGATCATTACCAGAAGCATCTGAAAGAAATTCGTCAACAGGTGGAAGAGGCTTTCAGGCAGCAGATGGAGCAGGCCCTGAGCCAGCAGACCGGACAAAAAGGATTGGGCCTGAAAATTGATCCCGCTCTGCACCCTAAATTTCAGGAGGAGTGGTCCAGGGTAAAGGTTGACCTGGACGATCAGTACAACAAGGTACTGCAACAGCATAAAGAGTTGGTGGCACAGAGGTTTTCAGTTGCTCTGTAAAGGGGAGTATACATACGGCTTCGGCAGAATTTGGAAAAACAACTAAATGGAAATAGAAATTCACCTGGATCTGGAAAAGGCAGCACCTGAGGAATATGCAAAGATAAAACAGCGGGTGGCTGACTGGCATAAAGAAGGAGCTGAAATACGTTATGATAAAAAGTGCTTCGGCCAGATGATTGAACTGGATAAACCCTTCAGCTATAGGGTTAACCTCGGCAATGTTGATGCCATAGAAGCAATTCGTGACCTTCATGCCAGGATCTATCGCCTGGGAGCCAAAGCGTATATTTACTTTGTGCCTTTATAAAACCAGTTTTATAAGCACTGCAACGAGCATGAGGTGAGCAGGTATTTACAGGTGATATTTTACATCATATAGGCGCCACCCTTTTGGTGCATATGAGACTTATACTTATACGTCAAACCTGAATCCTTGAAAGCACTTGAGAAAATTAGGGCAGCAGTCAGGCGCAAAAAGGCAGATGCCCTTCTCGTCACCCAACCGGAGAACAGGCGATATCTCAGCGGTTATAAAGCTACAGATCTCTCCATTACAGAAAGTTCAGGAGCACTACTCATCCCGACTAGGGGAACACCTCTTTTATTGACAGACTCCCGGTATCAGCTTCAGGCCGAACAGGAGGCAGCCGGTTTTAAGATGGTGCGCGTACAACAAAACATACTCAAAGATCTTGTGAGGATTGTGCGCCGGCTTAAGGTGCGAAAGCTGGCATTTGAAAGCCATTACCTGCTCTATACTACCGCAAAAAAACTCATGGATCTAGGGCGGAAGCACGGTATTGAAATGATACCGGTCAGCAGTATGATCGAAAGGTATAGAGCCATAAAATCCGCTCATGAAATTCAAAAAATCCACAAGTCAGTTATACTAAATGAGCAGGTTTTTCAGGAGGCTTATGCAGGTTTGAGACCGGGGCAAACTGAAAAAGAGGTTGCCTTGGAAATTGAGGCCGCCATGCTGCGGAGAGGTGCTGAAGCACCGGCATTTCCAACCATTGTTGCCGCCGGACCGAATGCTGCCCTGCCACATGCGATACCAACTAACAGGGTAATTAAAATAGGAGAGACAGTCATAATTGATATGGGGCTTAAGCTGGACGGATATTGTTCTGATATGACCAGAACCGTTGTTTTGGGTAAACCGGACAACCGGACATTAAAAGTTATCCGGTTGGTACGCAGGGCCCAGCGGGCTGCTCTTAAAACCATAAAGGCTGGTATTCAGACCTGGGATGCTGACCGGGCTGCCAGGGATATAATCAGCCGGGCAGGATATGGAAAAAATTTTGGCCACGGTCTGGGACATGGAGTAGGTCTGGCAGTGCATGAGGCTCCCTCATTAAACCGGAAGCGGAGCAACAAACTCCAGTCCGGCATGGTGGTTACAGTGGAGCCAGGCATCTACGTTCCCGGCTGGGGCGGGGTACGTTTGGAAAACATGGTGGTCGTAAATGATTATGGCTGCACCATACTCAACCGGGATACCACCTTTCTTGATATTTAATTTATGATCTAACAAGAAAAATTTATTAAAAAAGTCTTTGTGCTGGATACAAAGGTTCTGCTGCATAATGTCGATGCAATTTCATCCTTTTCAGATATTATAGTGGTGGACGAAGCACAGAACCTTACACCGCATGATATAAAAAACATTATCAGCCGGGCCGGCGAAGCCACCAAAAATAGTGCTTACCGTTTATCCATACCAGATAGACAACCTCTAGCTCGACTCACGCAGCAATAGACTGGCCTATACCGTTGAACGGCTCAAGGATCATCAGATTCACGGCCATGTGACTCTGATAAAAAGCGAGCGGAGCACCCTGGCCGGTATCGCTGCAGAATATCTGTAAAGGAAAAGAAATGCGTCTGTATAAGATTGACCAACTCAGCAGAGAAGAAAAGGCAAATATTGAAAGCTACCTGAACAGGATGTTGCAGCCTGGTCCTGTGGAAGGTGTATACTGGATTGAAGTGCCGCAGGATCTACTCAGCGCTGAACAGCGTAGCCACCAAGAGGATTGTGGCCCCTTCTTTTTAGCCGTTGAACTTGAAGCAGAGGCTGTAAGTTTTGAATTGCTGGTCCGCAGCCAGACAAATCTGCACTGTTCGTGTATCGCGTATGCTTCTCAGGCACAGCGTGATTTTGTTCTGCGGTTTATTGATAAATTGCTTCTGGAAGAACGGATACGGGCCTGAAAAACTGCTAGCAGGATAAAAAGTTTTAGGCAAAAACCTTAACAGACCCTTAATATTTCACTAAGATCGGTTACGCCGTCAATAACTTTTTCAACACCATCCATACGCAACGTGCGC
The DNA here is from genome assembly GCA_019313095.1 of Deltaproteobacteria bacterium. Lineage (GTDB taxonomy): Bacteria > Desulfobacterota > Desulfobulbia > Desulfobulbales > BM004 > BM004. The sequence goes on from JAFDBU010000060.1 coordinate 3,288, forward strand.
ATACCGTTTTCAAGGGCCAGCAGTCTTAATTCTTCGGTTGATGCCTTTTCTTTAATGCCCTGCTTGATCGCAGTAGTGTTTAGCAGCATTTCATATATGGCTGTCCGGCCCCGGTAACCCACCTGGTCACAATCCTTACACCCGACTCTTTGCTTCAGTTTTGCCTTTTCAAAAGCTTTAGCCATTTCATGTTTTTCAAACCAGTCAGGCCCATAGGTCAGTTTAAGTTCTTCACATTCCTCTTTTTTGGGCTTGAAGCTCTTTTTGCATTTCTCACAAAGTATACGCACTAGCCGCTGGGCGATAGCCGCTGTAAGGGCCTCAGAAAAACTGATGGGATCCATGCCCATTTCAACAAGCCTGACCAGGGTTTCTGGGGCATTATTGGTATGTATGGTTGAAAAGACAAGATGCCCTGTTAGTGAAGCCTCAATAGCTGTCTTGGCTGTTTCCCTATCCCGCATCTCGCCGATCATAATGACATCAGGGTCTGAACGGAGAAATGAGCGCATAGCCTCTTGGAATGTGAAGCCTATTCTAGGATTGACCTGAACCTGCCGCAAGCCTTTCTGGGTTATTTCCACCGGGTCTTCCGCGGTCCAGATTTTGCGATCAGGTGTATTGATATAGTTCAGGGCGGAATGAAGCGTGGTGGTTTTGCCCGATCCGGTGGGGCCGACGCAGATTATAACGCCGGCAGGCCGGGAAACCAGATTTTTAAAAATTTCCTGGTCGCGGGGTGATAAGCCGATTTTTTCAATCGGTATGGGTTTTGATTTTGCAAGGACACGCAGGACGGCATCCTCGTTGCCGCCCACAGTAGGGGTTGTCTCCACCCTGTATTCCACCTTCTTGTCCCTGTAGCGGATGATTATTTTACCGCTTTGGGGTTTGCGGCGTTCGGTTATGTCCAGATTAGACATGATTTTTATCCGAGACAACATGGCTCTTTTATAAGTAGGCGGTATTTCATGGCTTATATGACAGAGGCCATCTACCCTGTAGCGAACTATAAGGGGGTCTCTTCCCGTTCCCGGCTCAAGATGAATATCCGAAGCATCTTTACTGTATGCATCGATGAGAATTTTGTTGATCAACTTAATTATCGTTGAGTCGGTCTCATCAACATCAGTCGCATCTGAAGTTTCTTCAATACCAGCAACTTCTTCGGACATTTCGCCGATAATATCTTCCACCTTTTGGTCATCTCGGGTGTAATACTTTTCTATGGCAGCGGTTATCTGGTGGGAAGGAGCGACCACAAACTTTATTCTCCGGTTGGTAATGAAGCGTAGAATATCACCAACTTCGGCATGTTCAGCAGGTTTTGAAGTGGCAACCAGCAGGTGATCCTCGTTGCCATTTAAAGGCAGTATCTGCATTTGCGAAACAAGATGAAAGGGCAAAGAGGCCAAAGCGGATTGCGATGGTTCCATTTCATCCAGGTTGACAAACTCAAGCTGAAACTTGATAGCCAGGGCTGACAGGAGCTGATCTGCAGTAATATGATTGCGTTCGATAAGAAGGGCGCCTATTTTTTTGTTTTTTTCTCTGGATTGCTGGGCAATGGCATCCTCCAGCTGTTCCTGGCTGATAAGGTTTGAGGCTATGAGAATATCACCGACGCGGGCCGTTTGCGGAATTCTGCCGGCTTTTTGCATCTGGCGGATTACCTTTTCAATTTTCTCCTGATCGAGATTATGTCTCTGGGCGATTGTCTCACCAATCCTCTTTTTCTTGATTTTGTTGTAATCACTGATAACTTCCTGCAGGGTTTCGCGGGACACCAACCCCTGTTCTTCCAGAATTGTACCGAGAAAGTTAAGCTGACGGCTCGATTTCACCCCAAGGTGCGTAAAAAAGACTGACTTGTAAGGATTATCAAGATCAAGATATGAGCCATAAAATCCCTTTTGGAACCTTTGCTCTTTGGCGATCCGAACAAGATGTTTGGTGCCGGAAAGAGTTTCTATCTCCATGAGATCATGGGCATTTCGTAAGATGGTGTTGTGATTGGGGTCCTCTTTTTGCTGGATACAGCAGATTTCGAAAAGAGGATATACCCTTTTTTTGCCGTTTCTTGCCAGGATTACCTCTAATTCATTTTTGTCTGGCTGGAAAGGCTGTCTGAGGGTAGCCAATTCTTTCCCGGTTACCAACTCAATAAAGACGTTCGGCTCACCGGTACCGGTTGACGTGTTATTGTTTTTTGCGGTGGACATTTTGTTTTCTCATTTATTGAAGTTGAATATGAAGACCATGCAAAGGCAAAGAGTTCTTTCACAGGTTCATTACCTATGGAATACAGTAATAATTGTCAAGCAGAAAGTACGACTGTATTCCGTAAAAAAAGCATTTAGACTATATAACAAACCCTGCTAAAATGATTAACAGATACTCCGTTAAATATTTAGTCATCCCTCAGAGTTACATTTCCGCGGGCATTCATTCGAGTGTTGATTCTCAAAAGAATGTAAATCTGTAATGATAAGACAGTGCCTCTCAAGAATTTTAACACCATCTATGCTTTTCTGTTGAAAGCCTCTTGTTCTATTTGCTGTCTCGCGCTATCTTCTATGCTGCAAGAG
>JAFDBU010000061.1 GCA_019313095.1 Deltaproteobacteria bacterium
CCGGTTTGTGAAAAGGCTGGCAAAGCATCTTTTACAGGCATCTATCAGTGCGTCATAACCTCTGATATTCAGGTAAGTTTCCTGCTGGCCAGCAAAAGAAGCATCTGGAAGGTCCTCGGCCGTGGCTGATGAGCGGACTGCCACGTCCACACCTTTCCCGTATTCTTCCTCCATTTTTTTATAGGATTCGATAATGGCCTGTCGCAGATCATCCGGGAACTCAGCATTCCGGATGATATTCCGTACTTTTTCACCACGTTCCTGCAGGTTGCGCAGGTCATGGGTATCAAGACCTTCAAGGGCCTCCCTGATGGCTTCTTCAATGCCTGCGTCTTTGAGCAGGTGCTGATAGGCATACGCCGTGATGGCAAATCCGTGCGGTACGGCAACTCCCTGTGACGTAAGTTTCTGGTACATTTCACCGAGAGATGCGTTTTTGCCGCCAACCATCGGCACATCTTCAATTCCAATTTCTTCAAACCAAAGAATTAAGGCGTTATCGTGTTTTCCCAGTTTTTTCTCCTGAGACCTGAAAATACTTTATCTGAATTTAACTGTAGTTGTCCGTTGCCCAACAGTGCAGAACGTCAAGTGCAGGACATTCTTAATAGTCTAACTGGAACAAATTCTTATAGTAAATATGAAATAAACGGTCAACTGTTGTTTGCCATTTTTATCTGCAGAAATGAATTTTTATTCAAGTTTGCGGCAGCTGAATATAAGCTTTGGGAGTGCAAAAAAAATCTTTTAAAAACATGGATAATCTGCCCAAAATGAGTAATATCATTAAATACATTGAATTAAATCTATGGAGGTCTGTCATATGGGGTTTCCTGAGGAAGCAAGAACGTTGTCTGCAGGATTTATTCGTGAAGGAGATCACGGCAGTAATGATTATTTTGCCTTGGTAAAAGAATTGGTGAGCCGGAGAAACAGGCATGAAAAAGGCTCTGGAATTTATAATGCTTGGCAGAAAGAGATTGATAGGATTTATGCCTCTGTTCGTGATGAATTGATCAGCAATGAGTCAAAACCGATTACTCCGGTAAAGTTCGGAACTTCTGGCTGGCGAGGTATTATAGGCAAGGATCTTTTTGTTAAGTCAGTGCGTCAGGTAACCAGGGCAATTGTATTAATATACCATGAGATAAAGACAAGTCATGAGCTGGCAGATCGGTTGGGTGTGAAATCATTTTCTGAAGCTCAGTCAAGGGGGTGTGTGCTGGGATTTGACAACCGGTTTGGCGGAGAACTCCTGGCTGAGGCCGTTCTTGATGTATTGGCAGACAGTGGCATTTTGGTCTATTACGCAGGCGAATCAACAACAGGGGTGATTTCTGCTGCGCTTCTTGAGCGTAATGCAGCCTTTTCCATAAACCTGACCCCCAGTCACAATCCCCTTGAGTACGGAGGTTATAAGTTCAATGGGGCTGATGGCGGCCCGGCCGCTTCATTAATTACCGACCTTATTACGGCAAAAGCCCGGGAAATAATTGACAAAGACCTGCCAATACCTGTTTCGCGGGACCGAACCAGGGTCAGGGAACTTGATTCTCTTGAAACATGGATAAATATGGTGCGCCGGAACCGTAAGCACCATGGTCTTGATTATGATGATATTGTTTCAAGATTTGCAGGGGACCGGGAGGTAGTTCTGGCAGTGGACTGCGTCCATGGAGCAAGCAGGCTGCATATTGAAAAACTGGTAACAGGGGGGGCACCTAAAGCGGTATCTGATGACAGGATTATTATCCTGCGGGGTGAAAGTGATCCAACCTTCGGCGGAGTGGCACCTGAACCTTCCTCCAGTAACATGAGACCTGTGATGAGGGCTCTGGCTGCAAGGTCTGAACCTTTCAAACTCGGTGCAGTTATCGATCCTGATGGTGACAGAATAAGAATGACAGACGGTACTGTAGAGATAGATATGAATCTATTTGGTGCCATGGCATACCATTTTTTACATGAAAAGAAAAACCTTCCCGGCATGGTGGCAAAAACAGTTGCCACGAGCAATTTTGCCAACCAATTGGCCCATGACTTTGGCGAAGAGGTTTTTGAATCAAAGGTAGGTTTCAAGGAATTCAAACCCGTGATCGGCAAGGCTCTGGTCTATTTTGAAGAATCAGACGGTATCAGCGTTTTAGGTCATACACCAGAGAAAGATGCCTATATAGGGCTGCTGCTCGGACTTGATATGGTCATGACTCTCCGTAGAAATCTTGGAGAATATTTGTTTGAGATTGAGCAGGATCACGGTTTCTACTATCCTGCCAAGGATGGAGTGACTGTCAGCAGTTCAGGAAAGGAATTGCAGGCAAAGCTGTCACTTCTTGAAAAGTATGCGGCTGGAACAGTTATCCGGCTCGGAAATGAAGAAAGGACAATCATCAAAATCATTGATATTGACGGCCGGAAGATGGTTTTGGATGACGGCAGCTGGTTTATGATACGACCTTCAGGTACTGAACCAAAGGTCAGGTTTTATGTTGAATCCCGGGACAGGGGGAAGCAGGTTGCCCTTTTTGAGACCGCAAAGGCGATGCTGCACGAAATAGGATTGCTGGAATAGAAATGAATATTTGTTGAAATAAGATAGTGCCCCCAAAAATATTCTCATAAGCTTCAATTTTCAATTTATAAAAGTCTGCAATTTCAGTAATGATTACTGGTTGATTTTTGCATGTCAAAAAATTATGGTGAGCAGTCAATCTGTTACGACCCTGTGTTTTGTGTTTATCTTAAACTTTTACCATTGCTGTCTTTCAGTCTGGTAAATAAAAGTGCCACTATTTTCCAGGCTTATTCTTTAAAATTATTCAATTCAGGAGCTTCAGATAGTTATGTGGGATTATACAGACAAGGTCAAGGATCATTTTCTTAATCCACGCAATGTGGGTGATATCCAGGAACCCAGCGGCAAGGGTGAAGTGGGGTCACTTGCCTGTGGAGATGCGCTGACACTTACCTTCAGGTTAGGTGATGACGGCAAGATAGAAGATGCGAAATTTAAGACATTCGGGTGTGCAAGTGCCATCGCCTCATCCTCAGCATTGACGGAAATGATTAAGGGTTTGACTTTGGATGAGGCTGAGAAGATAACCAACGAGGATATTGCCGAATATCTGGGGGGGCTCCCCAAAGAAAAAATGCATTGTTCGGTTATGGGACGCGAGGCTCTTGAAGCAGCTATCGCCAATTATCGAGGGGTGCCATTACCAATGGCCCAGGGTGATTTAGTCTGTGAATGTTTTGGGGTAACCGATCTGGAAATAAAGCGGGCCATTCTGGAAAGCAACCTGAAGACTGTTGAAGAAGTGACAAATTTTACCAAGGCAGGCGGGGGCTGCGGAAACTGTCATGAGCGTATTGAAGAATTAATTCTGGAAGTCCGCAAAGAAGCCCGGGAAGTAACCAAGGACGAAGCGGCTCCCAGAAAATTAACCAATATTCAGAAAATTAAAATGATTGAAGATGTGCTTGAGAGGGAAATCCGGCCGGCATTAAAGAAAGACGGTGGTGATATCGAGCTCATTGACGTTGATGGTGATTTTGTTATGGTTTCTCTGCGCGGTGCATGTGTAAGCTGTGCGGCTTCCCAAACCACTTTGAAGGATTACGTTGAGAGAAAACTGCGTGAACAGGTTCTGGAAAGCCTGATCGTTGAGGAGGTCAAAAAATGAGCACGAAAGTGGTCTATATGGATAACAATGCAACGACCAGGGTAGCTCCAGAAGTGCTTGAAACCATGCTTCCATATTTTTCTGACTTGTATGGAAATCCTTCAAGTATGCATACGTTCGGGGGACAGGTTGGTGATGCTTTAAAAGAAGCAAGGGAGCAGATAGCCGATCTCGTCGGTGCCTCTGCCGATGAAATTATTTTTACAAGCTGCGGCACAGAAAGTGACTCAACGGCAATTCTTTCCGCCCTCCAGGCATTTCCGGAAAAAAGACATATTGTTACGACAAGGGTTGAACATCCCGCGGTCAAAAATCTCTGTGAGAACATTGATAATCTCACCGGACACAAACATAAAATAACCCAGCTTCCTGTCGACCGTGAGGGCATGATTGACCTGCAGCGTTATGAAGATAGCCTGACCGATGATACAGCTATTGTCAGCGTTATGTGGGCCAATAACGAGACCGGTGTTATATTTCCCATTGCAGCAATGGCTGAAATTGCCAAGAGCAGAGGCATACTCTTTCATACAGATGCGGTACAGGCGGTTGGCAAGATTCCAATTGATCTGAAGAAAACCAGTTCAATTGATTTTCTGTCGGTCTCAGGCCACAAACTGCATGCACCGAAAGGTATCGGAGTGCTTTATGTACGACGTGGAACACCTTATGCGCCGTTTCTCATCGGCGGGCATCAGGAGCATGGCCGTAGGGGCGGTACGGAAAATGTAGCTTCAATTATCGGTCTTGGCAAGGCCTGTGCTTTAGCTGGCGATCGCCTGCAGGAAGAGAATACACGGGTCAAGGCCATGCGTGACACGCTGGAAAATGGGCTGCTGGAGAAAATATCCCATTCGATGCTTAATGGGCATAAGACTGAAAGATTACCGAATACTACAAGTGTAAGCTTTGAATTTGTTGAAGGAGAAGCAATTCTGCTGCATCTGGACAGGTTCGGCATCTGTGCCTCGTCCGGCTCTGCCTGCACATCCGGTTCCCTGGAACCCTCACATGTCCTGCGTGCCATGGGCGTGCCGTTTACAGCGGCTCATGGATCCATTCGTTTCAGCTTGAGCGTTTACAATAATGAGGAAGAGGTTGAATTTATCCTGGACAAGCTTCCACCGATCATTGGAAACCTGCGTGAACTGTCGCCGTTCTGGAAAGGGGAACATCCAGGCAAAGTAGGTTCAAGCCAGTGCAAATGCGTTTGTTAACGATTCAATTTTTACAGAAGAGAACCAGATGAAAGTTATTGACCCACATTTTGAAATCCTTGAAGGTCTTGATTTGCAAAGCCTGGCTGAAAGGATCGAAGCTTGCGGTCGGATCTGCTACAAGAGCGAAGACAAGATCAGTCCTGAGTCAGCAGAGCCGTTTATCCGTAATATCATCAAGCATGGCCATAATTCGGTTACGGAAATGGCCGTGCTCACCCTGAGGATCCGGTATGATTCTGAGTCGTTTGCCAGCCAGATATTTTACCTGGTGCCTAAATTTCTCCATATTGACAAGGTTGAGAAGAAAGAACTCCTGGTAACGGGGAGTGTGCGTGCATTCCGTGAACTCTACCAGGCAAACCCCTCTGTGAAGATGGTAAAGGCCATAGCTGAATTTCTCGGCAGACACCATCCGCTTTTTTACGAAGATCTGCTCCCGACCAGAGGTCTGGTTAAGCAGGAGGGTGTCCAGGTCGAAAAGGTTGCGCTGGAAGCTGTTGAGGCACTACCGGCGGATCTTCTGGCCAAGCATCGTCACGTTGCAGTCCTCTTTATCGTGAACCGGGCCATAACCCATGAAATTGTCCGCCACAGGCCTGTCTCCTATCTGCAGGAAAGCCAGCGCTACTGCCGATACAGTCAGGATAAATTCGGCAGTGAAGTAACTTTTATCAAGCCCATGTTCTTTAAAAAAGGCAGCCAGGAATACAGCCTCTGGGAGGAGGCAATGCGGGAAACAGAAAAAATATACCTCAAACTTCTAGAAACTAGTTCACCGCAGGCAGCAAGGACCGTTCTGCCCAATTCCTGCAAAACAGAGTTAATTACCTTTGCCAATCTTCTCGAATGGCTTCATATCTTTAAACTACGCACCTCTAAAGGGGCTGAACCGTCCATGCGGGAGGTCATGATCCCGCTGCTTCATAAGTTCCAGGAAAAATATCCAACAATTTTTAGAGGAATCCAGGTAGACCTATAGGTATTTCTACTTGCTTTTTTGTTTTAATTGTTGTTATTACTTTTGATGCCGAATTTTATGCATACAATATGTACGAACGTCAATGTCGCTAGTTTAGGTGATCTCTACCATTAAAACCATTGCGCAAAAGAGGAGGGAACAATATGGCTTACAACGCAGTTAAAATGGCAGACTGGCAGATATCAGAGGCTGCAGAAAAAAACATGCCCACCCCGGAGGAGTGGAGAGATAAGCTTGGGCTTGAAAAAGATGAGATACTGCCCATGGGCAGATTGGCCAAGCTTGATTTTCTGAAAATTATTGAACGGCTCAGGGATAAACCAGATGGGAAATATATTGAGGTGACCGCCATTACCCCAACCCCTCTGGGTGAAGGCAAAAGTACGACCTCCTGTGGGTTAATGGAAGGTATGGGAAAACGTGGCGTTAATGTGGGCGGTGCCCTGCGCCAGCCTTCTGGAGGTCCGACCATGAACGTCAAGGGCACGGCTGCCGGTGGCGGCAACTCCCTGTTGATTCCTATGACCGAGTTTTCTTTGGGCCTCACAGGCGATATCAACGATATCATGAACGCCCATAACCTGGCCATGGTGGCCCTGACTGCCCGAATGCAGCATGAACGCAACTATAATGACGAGCAGCTTGAAAGGCTGACCAAGATGCGTCGGCTTGATATCGATCCTACTCGGGTAGAGATGGGCTGGATCATTGACTTCTGTGCTCAGGCGCTGAGGAATATCGTAATTGGCCTTGGCGGCCGCTACGACGGTTTTACCATGCAGTCCAAGTTCGGTATCGCTGTGGGATCGGAATTGATGGCCATCCTGGCCGTGGCAACTGACCTGGCAGACCTGAAAGAGAGGATCAATGACATTACCGTGGCCTTTGACAAGAGCGGCAAACCAGTTACCTGCCGTGACCTTGAGGTAGGCAATGCCATGGCCGCTTTTATGCGCAATACCATTAACCCCACCCTGATGTGTACAGCTGAATATAATCCATGCCTGGTGCATGCCGGTCCATTTGCCAACATCGCCGTAGGTCAGTCTTCCATCATTGCTGACCGGGTAGCTTTGAAACTCTTTGATTATAATATTACCGAATCCGGTTTTGCCGCTGACATCGGTTTTGAAAAATTCTGGAACGTCAAGTGCCGGTTCTCTGGACTCAAACCACATGTCTCCGTCCTGACCGCCACCATCCGTGCTTTGAAGATGCACGGCGGCGGACCCAAAGTGGTTGCCGGCAAGCCCTTGGATGATGCCTACACCAAGGAGAATGTGGAATTGGTGGAAAAGGGCTGCGAGAACATGGTCCACTTGATTAACGTGATCCGCAAAGCTGGTATCAACCCGGTGGTCTGCATCAATCGCTTTTATACCGATACTGATGAAGAGTGTAAGGTTGTTCGCAGGATCGCTGAGGCTGCCGGTGCCAGGTGCGCCGAATCCAAGCATTGGGAACTAGGTGGTGATGGAGCCCTTGAGTTTGCCGATGCTGTGATTGATGCCTGCAATGAAGAAAATGATTTCAAATTCCTTTATCCTCTGGAAATGAAACTCCGTGACAGGGTGGAGATCATTGCGAAGGAGGTCTATGGCGCTGACGGTGTTGATTGGCAGCCTGATGCCAACGCCAAGGCTGAAATGCTGGAAAATGATCCGAAGTACGCTGACTTTGCTACCATGATGGTCAAAAGCCACCTGAGCCTTTCCCATGATCCAACTAAGAAGGGTGTGCCCAAGGGTTGGAGGCTTCCAATTCGGGACGTCTTGATTTATTCCGGTGCCAAGTTCCTGTGCCCCTGTGCCGGCACAATCAGCTTGATGCCGGGAACCAGTTCCAATCCGGCTTTCCGCCGTATTGATGTTGACACTGCCACGGGTAAGGTCACCGGGTTGTTCTGATCTAATCGGTAAACTTTTTATTGTATAGCTGTTTTTGTCCACAAACGGGCCGGTGAATAATTTCTCCGGCCCGTTTTTTTATTGTTTTTTTATTTAAATTTATTACACATATGTTTAGAATAAATAAATTTTGCTATAATTGTTTATAGCAAGATAAGAATAAATTCAACTCTATTATTAGACATCTTTTATGGCCAGGCCACAGCATCTCAGAGGCGCTCTCCCAAGGCCAGCATTAGCCCGAAAACCGGTCGGAGACACCAAGAAGTCCAGTTTGAGCGGCACAGTCAAGGACCAGTCAGGCGCCGGCAAGGTTCGAATCGGCGATCTTCTCCGTAAAGAAGGATATATTACCGCGCACCAACTGGATCATGCTCTTAAGATCCATAAGAAAAGCAATAAGCGTTTGGGCCAGATCCTTGTCAAACTTAATTATATTGATGCTGAGACCATACTCAATGTTTTAAGCCGGATGCATGGCTTTCCAGCTATTAACATCTCCAGAGAGTCACCACAACCGGATGCCCTGAAAATAATGCCGTACGGGATTGCCAAGAAATACATGGCTTTTCCACTGCGCATTTCTGCGAACACCAATACTCTGAAAATCACTATGGCCGAGCCGACTGATACCTCTGCAGTCGAGGCCATGCAGGCTGAAGTCAAGATGAAACTGACCGTGGGCGTTTCCACGGAAAGCGATATTGTCGAAGCCTACCGTCACCACTACCAGATAAGTGATGAAGAGTACTCCCTGTACAAAGATGAGGAGGAAGTGCAGGTAGAAGAGGAGGAAGAGGTTTCGGTTCAGGATTTGACAGACGATTTCGGGGCTTTGGCCTCAGAAGCGGCAGGTGAGCTCGAAATAGGTGCTGATGATGATGACGATGATATAGTGAATGAGTATTACTCCTATTCTGATGCTCCGATCATCAAGCTGGTTAACGGCATGCTGATCAAGGCGGTCAAGGATGGAGTATCTGATGTCCATATTGAACCGTTTGAGAAAAATTTCCAGGTTCGTTATCGTCTCGACGGTTCGCTATACAAATCCATGAACCTGCCGCTTTCAATCAAGAATGCTCTGGTTGCCAGGGTAAAGATCCTGGCCAACCTTGATATTACGGAACGGCGTGTGCCTCAGGATGGCCGAATCAAGATGAGGCTTGGCAGGAATAAGGCAGTTGACTTTCGTGTTTCAACTTTGCCCACTCTTTTCGGTGAAAGTGTCGTCCTCCGTATACTTGACCAGAGTTCTCTGAACGTTGACCTGACCAAGCTTGGTTTTGATATGTCAACATACGAGACGCTCAAAAGGTGTCTCTACAGGCCGCAGGGTCTGCTGCTTGTTACCGGTCCTACTGGTAGTGGTAAAACAGTTACCCTGTATTCTGCCCTGAACTCCTTGAATAGAGAAGATAACAAGATTCTGACCGCCGAGGATCCGGTCGAGTTCAACTTTAAGGGTATCAACCAGGTGAACGTTCACCAGGAAGTCGGTATGACCTTTGCCGCCGCATTAAAGGCCTTTCTGCGTCAGGACCCGGATATCATTATGGTTGGAGAGATTCGTGACATGGAAACCGCGGAGATTGCCATCAAGGCAGCTATGACCGGCCATCTTGTTTTCAGTACCCTGCATACCAATGACAGTGCGGCAACAATCGGCCGTCTGATTGATATCGGCATTCCACCCTATATGGTGGCCTCATCGGTTACCATGGTGCTGTCACAGAGACTGGGCCGCAGACTTTGCAACAAATGCAAAAAGATCGTAAGTCATTATTCTGATGATGACCTGATCGGTGCCGGTTATGATCCTGAAGAAATTAAGGATCTGCAAATATACGGTCCTAATGGCTGTTCAGGCTGCCGGGGTGGCGGTTACACGGGACGGGTAGGATTTTTTGAACTCTTGGAAGTCACCGAAGAAGTTTCAAAGGCCATTAGCGCCGAGCTGCCTGAGGACATCTTACGCAAGACGGGCATAAATGAAGGCATGGTACCCCTACGTGAAGCAGCTCTGCAAAAGGTCCGTGAAGGTATCACCAGCCTGGATGAAGCAACAAAGCGTACCGTTCTGATCAAAGAAAGCCTGCCCTCCTACATGGTCAATCCGGATATGGAGAAATATGATGATGGGGACTTCGTTATACGAGAAGGGAATACGGACAATGATTTCTTTGAACTTATTC
>JAFDBU010000062.1 GCA_019313095.1 Deltaproteobacteria bacterium
AAACGCATGGTGGTTGATGGAGTCTGCCTGCAGGTTGAAAGCGGCTCCGTTGTCGGTCTGCTTGGCCCCAACGGTGCCGGCAAGACAACCTCATTTTACATGATAGCCGGCTTTGTTAAACCAAGATCAGGCAGAGTGCTGCTTGATGATGAAGACATCACCGGCCTGCCGATCCATAAGCGGGCCCAAAGAGGCATTTCCTATCTTGCCCAGGAACCATCGGTATTCAAAAAGCTCACTGTAGAGGAAAATATCAGGATCGTCCTTGAGCCCCTGGGTCTCGAAAATGATGAAATAGATTACAGGATTAACAGCCTCCTGGAAGATATGAAAATAGAAGCCTTGGCAGACAATAAAGCCAGTACCCTTTCGGGCGGAGAAAGGCGGCGAGTTGAAATCATGCGGGCCCTGGCCATTATGCCCCGGTTCATTCTCCTTGATGAGCCTTTTGCCGGCATTGATCCTTTATCAGTTGCGGACCTGCAGCAGATAATCATTGAACTCAAAAACAAAGGACTGGGAGTGCTCATTTCAGATCATAATGTACGCGAGACTCTGTCTGTCTGTGATTTCGCATATATAATCAACAGCGGCAAAATACTTACCTTCGGTAATGCTGAGGAAATCATTAAAAATGAAGAGGCCCGAAAAATCTATTTGGGAGAAAACTTCAATATATGATACAATAGATTTGCATGCAAAAAAGATACCAGCCATTTCCCTTCTGGAAGATTAGGCTGATATTTTTGCAAAAAAGAAGATTTTTCTGTAATATGGAATTTTAGAGTTACGGTCAAATTCAAAAGAAGCGTCTCAAAGGATATGGCTCTTGCGTTAAAACAACAGCTTAAGTTAACCCAGCAGCTGCTGATGACCCCCCAGCTTCAGCAGGCAATCAAACTTTTGCAACTTTCCAGACTTGAGCTTGCAGATACCATACGTCAGGAAATAGAACAGAACCCTCTGCTTGAAGAAATCAGCCCGGGGGATTCCGAATATGAAATGACCGATGAACCCTTTTCCGCCGGTGAAGAAATACCTGAGACCAAAGAACCGGAAAAAACCGGTGAGGTTGATATTGAAGATCATGTTTCCTCTATGCAGGAAATAAACTGGGAAGACGATTATGAAAACTATTATGACGCCGGGTTTTCATTCACCAGAGAAACTCCTGACCGCAACCGCCTGACCCAGATAGACTTTCTCACCAAAGAAACAAGTCTTCAGTCCCATCTTCAGTGGCAGCTTTCGCATGCAGAACTGAGCCCAAAACTGGTAGAGGCCGGTCTTTTTGTCATCGGCAATTTAGACCAGCACGGCTTTCTTGCCGATGTGACCATAGAAGATATCACCCGGGAAGTAGGTTGTGATGCGGATACAGCCCGGGAAGCTATTGTCATTATTCAGGAGATGGACCCGGCCGGTGTGGCTGCCACTAATGTGCAGGATTCCCTGCTACTGCAGCTGAAAAGGCTTGATCTTGACGAATCCCTGGCCGCAGAAATAATCAAGGACCACCTCAACAGCCTTGAGTTAAAAAATTACGGCACTATAGCAAAGGCCACCAAAAGACCGGTCAAGGAGGTCCTGGCTGCCATAGATGTTATTACCAATCTCAATCCTTTTCCCGGCGAACAATATACTCAACGGGAAATACCCTATATCATCCCGGATGTCTTTGTCCATAAAGTTGTTGACGAATATCTTATAATATTGAATGACGAGGGTCTGCCCAGCTTAAAAGTTTCTTCCGCCTATGAGCAGATTGTTGACGGCGACAGCAATGCTTCTGCAGAAACCAAGGCCTACATCAAGGAAAAACTGCGGGACGCGGTATGGCTCATTAAAAGTATGCAGCAGCGGCAGCGCACAATTTACAAAGTCGTGGAAAGCCTACTCAAATTCCAGAAAGAATTTTTTGACAAAGGGGTTCAGCACCTTAAGCCCCTTGTTTTGCGTGATGTGGCAGAAGATATCAGCATGCATGAATCAACTATCAGCCGGGTAACAACCAACAAGTATATCCATACCCCGCAGGGTATATTTGAACTCAAATACTTTTTTTCCACCGCCATACCTCAACAGGATGGGGAATCTCTTGCAGCAGAAAGCATTAGGCAGCGCATTAAGGAGATGATCAAAAACGAAAACCCTGATAAACCTTTCACTGACAACGCAATTTCCAAGGCTCTTTCACAGGAAAATATAACTATCGCCCGCCGGACGGTTGCCAAATACCGTGAACAGATGGGAATCCTGCCGGTCAAACACCGGCGCAAGCCAAAGATTTAGCCTCCCCGATCTAAAGACACCTGACCGACATCCCACCCATATCCCCCTCTGATACCTGCAGGATATAACCGTTATCAATTTTTATCGACCTGAAGTCATTGAGCGCAAATCCTTTAAAATACAGGACAAGGCAGCGCAGAACAATGAGGTGGCTTACTATGAGCACGTCCTGCTGACGGGACGCTGCAAATAAATGATTCACAGCCTCCACCGCCCTCATCTGCACCTGGGCCAGGGTCTCGCATCCGGGCAGCTTAAAATTCTGTGGCGCGGAGAGCCAGGTGGAGTATTGAGCCCCATATTGCTGCCTGATCTCATCTTTCGTCAAGCTGTCCCAGTGCGGGATATAAATTTCATCGAGCTCCGGCAGAACCGTGACCGGTATATTGAGCCGCGAGCCAATTATTTCCGCAGACTGCAGGGTACGCTTTGCTGGGCCGCAGTATACTGCACCGATTTTTTTGTCCCGTAGCCGCGCCCCCACCTGCCGGACCTGCTCGATACCCTCAAAATCAAGCTCTTCCCCGGTTCTGCCGGCAAAGCGGTTTTCCTTGTTGGCAGGGGTGATACCGTGACGGACGAGGTAGATGGATGGCATATTAAGATCTCTAGGGGGCAAGGGTTCGAGAGTTGGAGCTTAACAGTCACGACATTGGTTATGAATAGACATCTATTGTTTGGCTGATTTTTTTGTCCGTTTTATGCACGAAACCATACATTAAGTCTTTCAGCCTGCCTCCTTAGCCCCTCGAATCCTCAAAAGCTTATCTTCACTGTTCCCGGATCAGGTTCAGCAATTCCTCAACTGAAATTCTACTGCTGATGTCTGTTTCAGCAAGGAGGCTATTAGCCAGGTCCCTTTTTTCCTGGTGCAACTTGACAATTTTTTCCTCAATGGTGTGCTTTGTGATGAGCCGATAAATGGTGACAGGATGGATCTGGCCTATCCTGTGGGCCCGGTCCGAGGCCTGATCTTCAACCGCAGGATTCCACCAGGGATCCATGTGTATAACATAATCGGCAGCCGTCAGATTGAGACCAAGTCCTCCGGCCTTTAGACTGATAAGGAATAAGTCACCCTGACCTGCCTGAAAGGCCGCCACTTCCTTTTCCCTCTTTTTCATCGGGGTGGCCCCGTCCAGATATCGGTACCTGATCTTTTTTTTATCAAGAAACGCACGGATAATCTGAAGGTGACCGACAAACTGGCTGAACACCAGCGCCTTGTGCCTGTTTTCCAGGAGTTCATTAACCACCTTTTCAAACAAGAGTAGTTTTGAGCTTTCAATATCAGTTTCAGGAAGAACAAGTTTGGGGTTACAGCAAGCCCTCCGCAGCTTCATAATCTCAGCCAGGATCCTGACTGTATATCCCTTGCCGTTGTTCCCGGAGGCAGAAACTTTTAGGGGTGTATTTCTTTTCTGAGGCCGTTGATTATTGTCAGCAGCCAGATTTTCGAGGGCCTGACGCCTCATGACCTCATAAAATGCATACTCAACATCATTCATTTCCACCTGCAGAGTAATTTCGGTTCGCGGCGGAAGTTCCTCCAATACCTGAGTTTTCGTCCGACGCAATATGAAAGGACGGATAAGCTTTTTCAGTTTTCTCCTGGCCGTCTGGTCTCCATAACGCTCTATCGGTATGGCAAAACGCTGATTAAAATTTTCAAGTGAGCCTAAAAGGCCTGGTATAATAAAATTAAAGAGGTTCCATAACTCGCCGAGATGGTTTTCAATCGGTGTGCCGGTGGTCAGAAGCTTGAATCGACCGTTAAGCGACATTGCAGCACGAGAACGCTTGGTTTCCATATTTTTTATGGCCTGTGCCTCATCAAGAACAATTATCTGCCAGTCGATACCGGCCAGAAGCTTTGCTTCCTGCTGCAAGAGGGTATAGCTTGTCACCAGTACATCAAATTCCTTCAGGGACTGGACCAGCTTCTTCCTGTTCCTGGTCCCCCAAAAATGCATTTGTAAAGTTGGGGCAAAACGGTTGGCCTCATGCAGCCAATTCATGCACACGGAGGTTGGCGCCACAACAAGTGTGGGACCGTATCGGGTCTTTTCCAGGATTATGGCAAGGGCCTGCAATGTCTTCCCCAATCCCATATCGTCAGCCAGGCAGGCTCCTCCACCCCAATGCGCAAGCCGGTAGAGCCATTTGTAGCCCTCAACCTGGTAATCCCGCAAGTCAGCCTGAAGGGTTGACGGCACCTCGGGTTCCAGAGACTGTGCCTCGCTGATCAATTGCAGCTGCTCCATCCATGCCTCATCAGCTTCCAGGCAGCCCACATCCTGAACTGCTTGGGCAAGAGCCATTGCAGTCAGGGGATGAATTCGTATTGAATGGTCAACGGCTTCCTGCCTGGCAGGTAGATCTGTCATATAGGACAAATCATCGAGGCGGAGGCGTAAATCTTCAGTCAACGCCAGGAACTCCCCGTTTCCCAGGGGCAAAAATCTGCCTGGATTTCTCCGAGCCAATTCCACCAGCCTCCACATATCAATAACCAGGGACTCATCTACGTCCAATGCCCCGGATACTGCAAACCACGAAAGCCCTCTACTGCCCTTTATTCTTCCAATCTTGAGCACGAGATTATCGGCCGAGACGCTCTGCCGGACTGAAATTCGTTTTCCTTCGGGCCATTCAATTATTATCTTGTCAATACAGCCCTGAAGCTCCAGCAGGGCATTGAGACAGGTTTCCGTCTCCTGCAGCAGCCACTCCCGTCCTGTTCCTTCATACTCTGCCAGGGTCGGGCATGCTCCCACAATTTCCCGAGCCTTTTCTTCTTCCTGCTTGAGGTCCCGTTTTGTCTGGAGCCTCTGACCATCGACTTCCGCCATAACATTCTCAGCACCCTGGCCAGGCTTGAGATATGGACCTTTGGAGCCGAAAGGCTTAACAAACATAGCCAACTTGAATCCGATTCCAAAGGGTATGAGCTGGATGTAGACCTGCGTACTTGCAGTCACCTCTTTAATCAGGTCTGCTTTGCCGTTAAGAACGTTAATTGTTTTTGTGTCAACAGCAATGGCCGAATGCACGGTCATGTAAGAAGAAAGATTCCCCACCGCTGTCATGACCTGTTCACTGTATGCTTCCGGCACCCGCAGCCCGCTCCTGGATATTATCTTGGCAATATCCTTATGCTTGCTGGTCACCTCGATAATTTTAAAGCGCGTCGGTGTTTCCCGGATAACCGAGACACCTGCCCGAGAAAAGTCATTCAATAGTTTTATGTGCAACTCATCTTTAGACTTTTCAACAAGCAGTTCCGGCTCTCCCTTGACAAATTCTACTGAAATATCAGGTGATTCCTCGAGAAAAAGCATGGGGTGGCCGACCATTGCCGGCAGGGTCTGTTTAAGATCGAAACGATATGAAACTTTCTGGCTGGTCTGTTCACGTTTCAGGGTTTTACAGATTCTCCGGTCAAAATCTGTCATAAAGTCAAGCTTTCTGCCGGAGTAGAGTCTTGAAAACGCTATGGGCCGGCCTTTGCTCCAACAGTTATCCGCACCCAGCCTCTGTTCCCGTGCCGCTATGGAGACAAGACCGTCCTCGTAGCCGACCAGCCATACCATGCGGTGGTTGCCCGCAGATTTTTCCAGCAGCGGTCCCGTATCGGAGGCAATATTGGTGAGTGCTTTCAGTCTTCTTTTCCAGGGCTCTTCCAACTCAACAGCATCAATGACCGAGACCATATGTGTTTTTTCCCTGACCTCAGCAGCATAATGCAGCAACTGCGCATCCTGTTCAACCCTGCCGATCAATTCGGCAAATTCCATTGCGATCCACAGGAAACCGCTTTCCCGGGCCCGTTGCCAGAGAAGTCTGAACGGTTCAATGGACTCCTCCCGGGGAGCAATGGTCGGCAGGTATCCGTTCAGCCAGTAACTGACCATTGCGCCAATCAAAACTGTAATGCTGTTTGAATCAGGGACAGACAGATCAAGTGGGATTTCAACTGTGCCGCTTTCCTGGGCTGAAAGAAAGTGATCCACAATTTCATAGGCACCAATGAGTAAATTGCCCGACTGCTGCATACGTACTGTCTCGATAAATTTCCTGATCCTGCTGAAATTTTTGATATCACCTGCTTTAAGCAATGCCAGTATAAAAAAAAGTCCTGAAATTCCCGGAAAAAACATTCTTTTTCTCGTGCTGATCTTCTTCAACTGCTGTAGATCTGCCTCAAACAGCTTCAAAGCTTGGTCATTATTGCCCTCCATGAATGCAATACAACCCTCCATGCCGCTGGCAACAAAGGATTCATGATTTTCACCGATAATTTTGTCTACCGCGTCAAGATTGCCGCGCCACAGAAGGAAGGTTGTAAGCAGACGTTGAAAAGGCAGTCTTTCTTCAGCTGGAATTGCATGCATTGCTTCCCTGTTTTCCAGGTAAGAGAAGCCGGATTCGAGCAGCGTCAGGTAATGCAGAGAATAGTTCATCATCTGGCTCAGCAGATAAAACTGCAAAGAGGGTGCCAGGTGGGACAACCAACCAGGATCAAAAGGGTTGTTGCAGAAACGCACAGCCGGGAAAGACCTAACTGTTTCGTCCCGGCATTGTTTTTCAAGGATCAGGTGCATATTTTCCAGGTGCACCATGTCGGCGCTGTAGAGACCGATCCGGTATTCACGCATGGCACGTAAGCACCGCTGGGGCCATTTTGACTGATACTGCGAAAAAGGGATCTCAGCCTGCACTACCTCGGCCATCTCCCTGTAATTTCCAGCTGCAGATGCATCCCTGCTTACAAGCTCGACAAGAACGTCCGGGCACCTGCAGTCTTTATCAAGAAGCTCTAGATCCTGTAATTTTTTAATAAAAGGGTTGATAGCGGCTGCCGTTAGCCATCCTTCTCCAGGACCCGTTATCCCGGCTCTGCGTACACAATTTACCAGGGTGATGCGGTTAACAGGTTCATAGATTATGGAGATAAGATGGAGAAGGGACTTCTCAAAAGGTGATAAGGTTTGATAGGTAGACGGTAATGATTTTGTACTTTTCAGTTCTTTTTCAATCATCATGAAATCGGAAATTAAACACCTGCCGCACACCATTTCGCCTGAAATCTGTGTGCTGCTGGTTCTCAAGCTGCAGGCTGTGAAGTGAAGTACTTCACTATGCTGTCAACCAGGTCAGGTATCGTATATTCTGTTGGCTGCACATCAACATGCATGCCGAACTTTTCAGCGGTTTTTGCTGTTATAGGTCCAATAGTCGCCACAGCGATCCCGGACATAAGCTGCTGCACTTCAGCCGGCGTTCCTGATCCCAGAAGTGTGACAAAATTCTTTACTGTTGATGAACTTGTAAAAGTCACCATGTGGATACTCTTTTCCTGCAAGGCTGTCAGTAGTTCTTCTTTAAGGTGTGCACCCGGGGTGCTTGCAGGCAATACATTCTGGTACACCGGGGCAACAGTTATTTCGGCGCCGGCCTTGCTTAATGTTTCAGGTAAGATTTCTCGTGCTTTCAAAGCCCTGGGGATAAGAACCCTCAGACCTTCAACATCCTTTTTTATGAGGGTTTCCGCCAGACCCTCACCGGTGAATTCTTCCGGCAGAAGGTCGGCCCTGATACCGTGGCTGGCTAAAGCTTCCGCCGTCACTCTGCCAACTGCCGCAATTCTGGGCCCCTTGAGGTCCCTTACATCTCTGCCAAGTTGAAACAAGCGTTTAAAAAAATAATCCACCGCATTGATGGAAGTGAACAGCAGCCAGTGATAGGTTTCAAGTTCTGACAGGGCCTGATCCAGAACTTCATACGATGGTACGGGTTCGAGAGAAATGGTTGGGTATTCAAGACATTCCGCACCGTAACTCTCCAGGAGGGTGACCAGTTCACTGGCTTGATCCCGTGTCCTGGTGACCACAACACGCTTGCTGAACAGTGGCCGGTTTTCATACCAGTTGAGTGTATCCCTGAGATTGACAACCTCCCCAATCACCACGAGTGACGGAGGTTTTATGTTATTCTTTCGGACAATTGAGGCAATATTCTCAAGATTGCCCACTACCGTTCGCTGTTCCGAAGTTGAAGCCCATCTTACCACAGCGACTGGTGTCTTGGGATCACGTCCGTACTTAATCACCTTTTTCGTAATCGACTCCAGGTTCTTTATACCCATATACACCACAATGGTACCAACGCCTGTGGCAAGTTTATCCCAGGCAATGTTGCTGTCCGGTTTAGTCGGGTCTTCATGACCGGTTACAAAGGCGACAGTTGAGGTATACTGTCTGTGTGTGATCGGAATGCCAGCGTAGGTTGCTGCAGCGGTCGCGGAGGTGACTCCTGGGACAACCTCAAATGAAATGCCCTCCTTCACAAGCTCCTCGATTTCCTCACCGCCGCGCCCAAAAATAAAAGGATCACCACCCTTCAACCTGATAACCCTGCGGCCTGACAAGGCTCTATCAATCAACATCCGGTTTATTTCTTCCTGGGTGTGGGTATGCTTGACCCCGCCACGCTTGCCGGCATATATAAACTCTGCGTCCCTGGGTACATACTTGAGAAGTTTCTTGCTGGCCAGATAATCATAGATTACGACTTCGGCACGTTCCAAAAGCTGTTTGCCGCGGACCGTTATCAAACCTGGGTCTCCCGGTCCGGCCCCCACAAGGTAAACCATGGGTGCCGGACAATTTTCTTTCTTTTTTTTCTCCGGCAGTCTGGTACTCTTGCCCTGGTTAATTTCCTGCTGGTCCTGACTCATTGCTGGTTATAGACCTCAGCAAGAATCTCTCTGCCGCCCATATCCAAGAGCTTATTCGCCAGCCCGGTTCCCAGATCATACGCCTCGGCAACAGGCCCTGTCATTGATTCCTTCAGCATCACTTTGCCGTCAATAGAGGCAACCATACCGGTCAATTTCACCTGATCTTCACTTACTTCGGCAAAAGCGCCTATCGGAACCTGGCAGCCCCCCTCAAGCCGATAAAGAAATGCCCGTTCTGCGGCAACCGCTGTGGTTGTTTTGGTATCGTTGAGAAACTGAAGACCGACAAGCAGTTCAGTATCATCCTTACGCAGTTCAATGCCTAAAGATCCCTGGCCTACGGCGGGCAGCATTTCTTCGCTTGTAAAATAACCGGTTGCTCTGGAACTCATGCCGAGACGATTTAAGCCCGCTGCTGCCAGAATAATTGCCTGGAACTGGCCTTCATCAAGCTTGCGCAGCCTGGTATCCAGGTTGCCGCGCAGATCGACTATCTCAAGATCCGGACGCAGAGCGGCAAGCTGGGCCCGGCGCCTAAGACTGCTGGTGCCGACTGTAGCTCCCTGCGGCAGGTCGGCCAGTGATGCATACTTACTTGAGATGAAGGCATCATGAGGATTTTCTCGCACCGGGATAATGCCTAAATGCAGTTCTTCAGGCAGTTCAGCCGGAACATCTTTCATGCTGTGCACAGCCAGATCAACGTCTTTGCGCAACAGAGCCTCCTCGATCTCCTTGACGAACAATCCTTTGCCGCCCACCTTTGCCAATGGCACATCAAGTATTTTATCCCCTTTGGTCACGATTATTACCAGTTCAACCGAAACGTCCGGATGCTCGGCTTCTATCTGTTTTTTAACCCAGATTGACTGGGTCTTGGCCA
>JAFDBU010000063.1 GCA_019313095.1 Deltaproteobacteria bacterium
ATGCCAACGAGATAATCGGCAAGATCATGGAAGGCCTTTCCGGAAAGGCCTGTGCCGCAACCAAGGTCCATTACTCGAGGGAATCGGGTGGAGTCTGATATATAATCCGAGAGTAATTTTCGCAGGCGCGTCGGTATTGTATACTCAAGTCTTTCGGTAATGTCTGCATCAAATTGGTTTGCATATTGGTCAAAGAGATTAGTGACAAATTCTTCCGGAGCTTTATCAGGTGTCTCGCCGCTTAAGGCTGCCAGCATGTGCCGGGCTGCCGAATGTTCCGGGGCTAGTTCAATTGTGCGCTGTAATGATTTTAAAGTTTCCGGCAGAAGGTTCAGTTCATGTAAAGATATACTCAGGTTATAGTGTGCTTCAACAAAATCAGGAATTAGCCGAGTACATTTCTTTAATGCATCAACAGATTTTTGCAGTTGGCCTGAACAATAATAAGCATCCCCAAGGTTGAACCATGCTTCTCCATAACGGGGATCCAGTACAGTTGCTTTTTCAAGCGCACGTATTGCTTCATCCAGCCTTCCCAGGTTGACCAGGGCCAAACCAAAGTTATTAAGGGCTATCGGGATCCGGGGGGAGATACTCAAGCCTTTGTGTAGTAATGCTGCTGCCTTTTCGTAATGCCCCTGTTTGCCTAAAATAGTACCAAGGTTGAAAAAAGCATTGGCGTTTAAGCCGTCAAATTCAATTGATTTGTGCAAAACAGCAATAGCCTCATCAATAAGTCCCTGCTCTTCGTATATAATGCCTAGAAGATTATATGCTTCTGAAGTACGGGGTGATATAGCAATAATTTCGTGGCAGATATTTTCGCCTTGGCCAAGACTCCCTTTATTTATGAGGCTGGAGGCTTTGTCAAGCAGTATGCTTATTCGCAGAGAAGGTTTTGTCCCTTTAATTTTCTTTATACTGCTGCGTTTAAG
The DNA here is from genome assembly GCA_019313095.1 of Deltaproteobacteria bacterium. Classification (GTDB taxonomy): domain Bacteria; phylum Desulfobacterota; class Desulfobulbia; order Desulfobulbales; family BM004; genus BM004. The sequence goes on from JAFDBU010000063.1 coordinate 936, forward strand.
TTTTCTTAATTTCATATTCTGGGTTTAAATATAAAACGAATTGTAGGGATCTTTTCCTGGTGTGATTTAAGAATACTGGCAGATAACTGTTTTGAATATATAGCTTCGGTCCAGTTTAATATGAGATCAGGCCGTAGCGGCTGTTTAATGACTAATCAGCATTTTTTTGTCATTGCTGGATAACGTATTCCTTTTTGCCTGGATCCCAGTAATATTTTTCACCTGACCAGATCTGGTCAACTGTCTGCCAATCATAGTTGATATAATCAAGAGCGCTGAAGGTGTCATAAGCCGCCAGGATTTCTTTATCCTCAATGCGGTTGTCACGGTTGGCGTCAGCCCAGTGGTAGGCAGCAAGAGGAAGGACCTGTGAACCTGCAATAACTGTATCAGCGGATTTTTTATCTCTTAAGGTGACTGAACCATTGAAGTGCAAAGGGGTCATATCTGAATTGCCTGATTTTTCGCCCTTCTTTTTTGCCAGATAGACAAAGGTTGTTACATCTCCGGTAGTCCTGCTGATCCATTTGAGATTCCTTGTTTTTTTGTCAAAGCTGGTAAAAGGGGGATCGCTGACGAGAGGTTCACACCCTTCTGGAAGAGTTTCCTTGAGAATCAATGAAAAAGGACCCTGCTGTTTTGTTGTAATATAAATGATGACCGGAAATGGCTGATTAGCCGGGGTTTGGGGTGGAAGAAGGCGGCTGGCGAGAATGGTAACAGGTTCCGGCTGTTTCATGTTATACCAGATAAATGGCAGAAGCAGGATAAGAACAAGGAGCAGGAGCCAGAAAAGGGCCCGCTTTGGTCTGGGCTTTCTCACTGCGGAATGGATAATTTGCGCTTTATCATCCGGTTTGGTTGATTCTTCCTCTTTTTCCAGTATTTGTTCAAGTTCCACCTCAAGTGCTTCGGCAAGCTTGAGCGCATTTTCTTCTTTTATGGAAGGGTAGCGTTTATTCTCCCAGCGGGAGATCGTGTCGGTAGTGACTTCAACTACAGTGGCAATATAAAGCTGTGTAAGACCTTTAGATTCACGTAGGCTTTTAACTTTGGAGCCATCTATTTTGACCATCCGGGAAGGCCCCGGATATTTCTGTTCATTCATATAAGATGATGGATTGGTGTCGAAATTAATTTATGCAGCTTAAGGTGCGTCATATTAGCCTAAGTTCCGACAACCTGCACAGGCTTTTTCATTCATACTCAAATCAGCCTTTTGTTGCAAATAATGTTAAAGGCCTAAATATCAAAGACATCGGGCCTACATCTGTCAACATCCATATCCATATATCCCTACATCATCTATACAATCCACAGCTGTATCTTAATATCGGATACAGGCGAAGGTGATCCATCAATAAATCTATACTGATACCATAGGAGGAATGACAATGAAGAGAATCTGGGTTTTGACATTTTTTGTTCTGGCAGCATCATGGTTGGTTATCGGAACATCACTTGCTGCAGAAGAACAGGGCACAGGAGCACCTGGAGAAGAGATAATTATTAAGGGAGAAAAAAAATCTGCCAGATTTTCTCATGCCGTGCATCTGGATCTCGGCGTGTCCTGCGGACAATGTCACCATAACAGTGAGCATCAGCCTTTAACCGATAAGGACATAGCTGCAATGGAAAACAGCCAGCAGCTTCAGTGTGCAAACTGTCATAACAAGGATTTTGCTGAGCCGAAACTGCAATCCATAAAAGATGCATATCATACACGCTGCAAGGAATGCCATAAGCAGGGAGTGGGTGACAAGAAAGGTCCAACCAAGTGCGGAGACTGTCACGTTAAGTAAACAGGAGGACGCACAGTATTGTATAATAAGGCCGGGGTTTTTCAAAATCCCGGCCTTATTCATTTTCTGGGCAGCAACGGGTAATTCCTCAAAGACTTCATAGCATTTATTGCACCGATGGTGAGTTACAGGGTAGAGTATAAAAGTTTGTCCCTATACTGTTTGTCTTGATACCCATTCTTGTTGAAGGAGGATTCTTGCATATGCCTGCAAAAGATTCGACTAAATGTTTTCCATCCGCTCGTGAAGATGTCAGAGATGCCGCCCTTTGTGTCTTCTCGCCTCAGACAAAATCAAAGAGTTATAAGCTGGCTTTTGATGATCCGCAGTTTTTGTTGCGGGATGAGCTGCGGGCAGTACGCATACAGCTTGAAATAATGAAGCCGGAAATAATTCAACAGGAATTCGGGGTCAAGTCGACCGCGGTTATATTCGGGGGAGCGCGGATTCCTGATCCTGAAACCGCAGCAAAAAAATTGCAGCGAGAGGAAATGGAGATCAAAAGCGACCCGCTCAGTGAAATGGCGGCTCAACGGGTAAGTTGCGCCAAAAGAATTCTGGCTAAATCCAGTTATTATGAAGAAGCAAGGGAACTGGCCAGACTTATTACAGAGAGTTGTATAACGGAAGATGACTGTGATCTGATGGTTTCCACCGGAGGAGGCCCCGGGATCATGGAGGCTGCCAACCGGGGTGCACATGAGGCTGGCGGGAAAAGCATTGGCCTGAACATTGTTCTGCCCCATGAACAGGCACCTAACAAATATATCACTCCGGAACTCTGTTTTCAGTTCCATTATTTTGCCATGCGTAAGATGCATTTCCTCATGCGGGCAAGGGCTCTGGTTGCTTTCCCGGGAGGATACGGCACCATGGATGAGCTTTTCGAAACCCTAACTCTTGTTCAGACCGGGAAGATCAAAAAGTTGCCGGTTATTTTATTCGGACATGAATTTTGGAAAACGGCCATAAATTTTGACTTTCTG
>JAFDBU010000064.1 GCA_019313095.1 Deltaproteobacteria bacterium
ACAAATACCTTTGACAACACGGTTCCATAAACCTGCTCCGGATATAGCTTTTTATAACTTCAGACATCTGCAACCTTAATTGTTCTCACTGCGACAGATCCATTTTTATTTCAAACCTGACACCCTTGCCGGACTGGTCAAGGTTGGCTGAGGCAATCACCACATCTTTATATATTTCAGAAGATTCCAACCCTTTCTTGATCGAATCCACCGTATTAAAGGTATCGGTCCTGCCCCTCATCTGAATACCTTCCTGATCCACCACCATTCTGTCTACCTGAACTTCCAGGTCCTTTGGGACCCGTTCAGATATATCATTTAAAATCTCCAGCACTTTCCGGTCCATATTCTTACCAGGTGCAGCACCTGAAGTATTTTTTAATTCATCTATCATGGTCTTCATCTGGTGCATGGGTTCGACAACATTGGTGATATTCGGGAAGGTCTGCGTAAAAATTCCTTCTATCCTACGGTCAAGCTCTGCATTTCTCTTTTTCAGATCCTGATATTCAACCCCCAAGTTAACCGCAAGCAGTAAGAAAATAATGGTAAGGTATATTGCGGCCTGAATAAGCTCCTTCCTGAGTTTCACCAGTTGGGTCTTGACCTGAAACTCTTCACGCCTGAAATTAAACCCCTTTGCCTTTTTGCTCTCCCTGATCGCCAGGGCCAGTCCGTTATCCATGAGCGCAGGATTATAGATACCTGCCAGATGTTCACTCAGTTGGATGTTGGAGGCTGTTTTCTGCAGATTCAATAATGTTGCCGGCAGCCCCAGACCTTTGCCTATGATTTCCGAAGTTTCAGGAATCAAACCACCAGGTCCGGTAATAAAGATTTTTTCAGGTTCAACGTTTCTGCTGCCTGTTTCTGTCTGAAAACCACGCAGGGTAAGGCTGACAGACTTGCACAATTTCAGGAGTGCTGCCTCATACGCCTGAATATCAAAGGGAGGGAATTCCTGCTCTCTTTTCGCGGTCAGTACGGCAATAGTATTCAAACCTGGCAGATTGGAAATCAACTGCCTGATAAGGGCAACTCTTTTATCAAGAAAAAGAATGATGGAACATTTTTTTGAGCCGAGGCAAAGCAGTATGCCGTTCGCTGGACAGTCCTGCTGCATAAGGATCTGGTTGACCAACGGCAGATTGCGGACATCTAAAATCTCAGGCTCAGCCCCTAAGGATTCAAAATTGTCCAGATGTCCGGCAATATAGGTCCTGTTTACAGCGGCGGCAATGATATCGGTTTGCGAGCCGACCCGGTCAACCTCAATAAAATCAGTCAGGTATTTGTCCACCGATGAGGCCATCATGGTCTCAAGTTCAAACCCCAGAGTCTGCCTGATCTTCTTGAGGTCAATAAACGGCATTCTCAGGTTCCTGAAAGAGACATGCCCGTCTTCGATGACGCTGTTGCACGCTGATCCTTTCGAATCAACATCTTCACAGATCGCGCGTAGCGCAACTCCTATGCCCCCGGCTTCGGTAATCGGAACTGCGTTGCAGTTAATTATCTGGTAGCCCTGCATCAGGCTTTTAACCTGTACTGCGGCTACAACATCTTCACTTATGTCCAGACCGATAATTGTTCGAGGCATACAGATGATTTATCAAAAAAAAATTATCATAAACGGCCACGACTGGCATAGAAAATTTACCTTTTGTACAACATCAGGCATGGCCTTAAGAACGCACTCTTTGATTCTTTAACTATAATGTAAATAATTGCAAACTTTAAATATTTTTTTAGAACATAATGAAAAAACATTTAAACCGGGGAAAAATCAGCGGTTGCACTCAACGCATCCGCAATTTTGAAAAATTATCTCTTTGATATTATTCTATTTTCCAATTTATGAGCGCCGTTGCGCTGCCAGCCCCCCTCACCACCATACCACGTACCTTTTTCCTCATCTTCTCTCTGACAACCTCGGTTGTTATTTCAAAATAAGAGCTTGAGGTCGTAATAAGATCCGGCGGGATTTCGATATCGCTTGGGAAGCCTGGAGCAGTCTTGTACCATTCCGGATTAGAAAGATCACTGTCCTCATAATCCCGGTAAGTCAGAATACTGTCAACCATATCAGGTTCCATCTGATCTGAAAGTGCACGAAGAACAAAAGGATCGGCAGTATTAATGTTCACTTTGCCGTCAGAACCATAAGGGGTCACTAGGGTTGCAAGTCCTGGAAATTCATCTGTGCCGTAATACAGCTCTGGGGTGATGCCGCGGATAAGCAGCAGTTCCTCGATAAATTCCATGGGGCTGTTTCTTGGCGTATACGGAGTTTCCAGTCCCTGGTAATAAGAGCTTTCAGCACCGCCGAAGCCGAGAGCTTCATCATCCTCATCTATCCAATCAATCAAAGCTTCAATGATACCGCTGGCCTCCTCCTGGCTGAGTTCAAATTCTTCCACGCTCAGGAGTTTGAGCCAGACTTTTTCCTGCACTTCATTAACGACCCATTGATCTTCATTCCGGATGACCAGACTGTTTACTTGGAGCCTGCCTGAATGATCTATTATATTCATGCCGCCCTGCCCGCGCTCAAAAAAATAGGAAAAATAATGGGATGCTGCTGCCAGGTTGGCCCAGTCCTCATGAAGGCTGTCAAAACTGCTTTCAGCGGCGTCGACTGACAGAACAGCGCGTGCGGCATTAAAGATTGATTTCGCCATATAGTTGAGAGCAACGTTATCCTGCAGGTTCGAGGCGCTGGTAAGACTGGAACGCATCGCCTTGTTGAACCGCAGAGTAAGAACCAGGATAAGGCTGATAATAAGTACGGTCAACAACAGGGCCATACCCCGGTTGTTGTTCAGGATTTTAAACATGGAGCTTTTCACCTTCTCAAACAGCCTCGTCATCTACTTGACCGGCATTGCCACGCTGGTCATTACTTTTAAGGGCGCTTCAGGGTTTTCATAATTTAAAAATTCCAGTTCTATCGACACCCTGCGGGGCAGTATACCTTTGAATTCCTCACTGTCCGAATCCCATTGTTCATGAGTGTTTCCATCATCATCGTAATAGACAAAATTGACTGCCTGCAGCCCGTCTGTAAGAACCAGCTCCCCTTTATCTTCAGTTTTATCTATAAATTCAGGATTCTCCGCACGCAGCAGAACGAGTTCGTCTTCCTCTTCTCCCTGGATAACAGAATATGAAATCAACTGACCACTAGCCGCTTCAGACTCATCACCGAAAAGAGGCGACACTCTTGCAAAGAAATTTAAAGTGCCAGCATCCTGGCCGTTGATGTTATTTTCCTCTCCATGAAACCTGGTATACTCAGCCGGCTGCCCGAAAGAGCCTTGAGGCAGAATACTGATGTAGCTGGATTCGAGATCTTCGTTCATTCTCTCAAGGACAATTGCAGCCTTTCTATACAGTTCCATCCGGTTTTCAGTCAAGTTAATGGTTTTAAAAGTGCCTGAATAGCTGGTGTAAATTGTAATGAAAAGGATGGAAAAAATAAAAAAAGCCAACAGGACTTCAATGAGGGTAAAGCCCCTATCTGTTCCAAAAATCCTCTTCATACTTGATCCGATAATTCTTCAGGTTTATCTGCCAAATCAGGGCTTTCCTCATACATATTAAAAATTTTACTGGTTGCTTTCAGCCACATAGTGATAAAGCCTAACATTATAGCTGAATACACCCCAGGTTACCGTGAGATCCACCTGCTTCAGATAGTCTGAGATCTCATCCATCCCGGGAATGACAATATCGCTTACATTCACTTCCCAGGCATACCCAGGATAGTCATCACCAAAATCTCCGCTGTCGTTTGTAAGTTCACCGGGTTCCTGTACCGTAATTTCGCTCATTTTGCTCTGGGCCAACAGGGCGGCCATGGTTTCGAACTTTGCACTGTTTGCAAAGGAAACACTTTGCGATTGGGAACCCAGCAGGGTGGTCAGAGCAATGGCTATTAGCGCTACTGCGATCATTACCTCCAGCAGAGTGAAACCCTTATTCATTATTTTTCCTAACATCCCGGTGCTACCCGCCCATCAGTAGATTATCTTAAACCAATCCGGAGCATGATTCAGCCTCTGTCAAAATCAACATAGCCCTTATGTATTTTTATGGAACCGAGGAACGGTGTCAGCTCGAGACTCAATTGCCTACCGTCCTCCGATTGCAGATGGATCATTGACTGCTCAATATA
>JAFDBU010000065.1 GCA_019313095.1 Deltaproteobacteria bacterium
ATCAGCGTTGACTTCCATGATAAGCGCCTCGAGGTAAACCATGCGACGGGGAATGTCCAGTTTCTTGATAACATTCTCCAAGACAGCATAATCGGCCTTGTTGGCCGTAATTACAAGGGAATTTGTCGCTGAATCCGCGACAATCTGTACATCCTTTGATATAACCGGCGCCTTACCTTTCTCACCCGGTTGTTCCGGCGTCTCCTCAGGCAGAGCCATCAAAACCTTGGTCATTTCTTCGGCATTGGCATGCTGGAGATAATAGACGTTTATGTTGCCGCTGCCCCGTGGGATTTCTCTGTCCAAAATCGCTACCAGACTTTTCACTTTTTGGGTATCGTAGGCAGAAGCAATGACAATAAGGGCATTGGTCCTCTCATCCGCTATGATGTTCACTTCACCCATGGCAGGCCCCTCTTCTCCCTGGGGCGCAGCAGCAGGAGTTCTTCTTCTGGTGGTTCGCGCCGTCGGAGTCCTTCTAACCGAGGATCCTCCAAAGATGGTATCCAGTGTTTTGGCAACTTCAGTGGCTATGGCATTTTCAACCGGTATTACCGTGATTTCAGAGATGTTTTCCTCCACATCGATATGCTTGATGATCTGGAGCAACCGGTTGATATTAGAAAGTACGTCAGTGACAATCAACAGGTTGGTGGCCGGATAGGCAATAACGACACTGTTCTTGGAAACAAGGGGGGTAAATAGCTTCTTCAGCTCTTCGGGATCGGCATATTTCAAAGGGATCAACTGGGTAACGATCTTATCGGTTATTTCATCGGCATCAGACTTGAATCCGGTCTCAATATTTTTAGACCTGGCATCGGCGGCGGGCACGATCTTGATAACGGAGCCGGCCTTAACCGTTGTAAAATCCTGGACCTCGAGGACAGATTCAAAAACCTTGTATGCCTCATCCACGGATATTTTGGTCGGAGAGACGATGGTGACATTACCGCGGACCGCTTTGTCAATAATAAAATTCTTTCCTGTTAACTCGCTGATATACTTGATAAAAAGATTAATATCCACATTCTCAAAATCAATGGTGACAAATCGCTCCGGCTCTTCGCTGCCTGCATTCTGTTTCTGCCGCTCTTTCACCCCGGATGCATCCGGCCGTACCCTTTCCTGTTGGTCTGCTGGTTCTGGCGCTAAAACAGGCTTGGCTCCCTGGACGTTGTCGGACTGGGCCAGCGCCTCTCCTGAAAAGGATACAGGTATTGTAGAGTTTACGGCGATAAACCAAAGGCTTATGAAGACGAATGTGAGAATTCTGCCAACGTGTTTTTTTGTTTTCATATTATTTCTGCCCCCGTGAAAACATCCCCTGTTTTAAATAATTTTATGGAGTGGTTTCTTTCGGTTTTCATTCTTTTTTTGAATAAATCTGTTTTCCCTTCCTATTACTGAATTTCATAGGTCAGTATTTTCTTCTGCCCGCGGCGGGTGATCTCAATGTTGACCGGTGTACCTGACTTGAGGCTGTTGTACAGCTCGAAGGCCTCCTCAGGAGTGCTCATCTGCTCCCCGTTTACGCTTGCAATTATATCACCATTCATCAGGCCCAGTTTAGCAAAAATCGAGTCACCCTGTATCTGGCTGACAATGAGTCCTTCCGGTTTACCCTGCCGGAAATAAGGCCGCACCCGTACCTGGGTCAGCAGTTCATTGAGGTTGTTTATGGAACTTTGGAGCTCATCCTGGCTAATCGGGATGACTTCCTCCTCAATATCCTGGATGGCTTCTTCCTGAGCATCAATGGTACCAGGCTCCGGCTCAGGCACAGAAGGGGCCCTTCTTGTCGGCCTTCTGACACGGCTGCGCCTGCTGTCTACCCTGGAAGTTGGCGCAGGAACATTACTGCCCGCAGCGCCAGCAGCATCCTCGCCCTCGACCATTGTAAGAATTTCATCCTTTTCATTGTGCCGCAAAACAATCTTGCCCCGAAAAATCTGCCTGACCTCAGCACCCTGAATCGAATCGCCGATTCTGTAGATATCCTGATTCCTTTTCCGCTGGTCTAATATTATAGCCCTGGCATTCTGGGAATCTCCGGCAATGGTCCCAAGCAGGGAGAGCTGCAACGTCGTTTCCTGGAGATTCTCAATCGGTTCGACCTGCTCTTCAACAACCGGCGGTGGTTCAGCCTTTCCAGTGGCTCCAAAAATATTGCGCTCGGCAATCATAGAAAAATCAGATGTTGCCAAAGACTGTACAGCCTGCGTCTTGACATCCTTGAGAGCAACAACCTTATCTCCGCCTATCCTGTGCAGTTGTATACCGACCACACCGTAAAAAGTATCTACCACTATATACGTGATTATAAACAGGGCCAGAAGGTTAATTAATATATGAATCTGTCTCTGCATTTCCTTATTATCTTTTCAGTATGCAGTCTTTTGGGCTCGGAATTTTCAGCCTGTTCCATTATAGTAAGAATACGCAACTTTTTCGGGGTCAGATAATTTATTACAGCATCCTGAACCTTGGCTGGCTCAGGGTTCCTGTAATGGCAAAGAAATATTGCCCTCTCTTTACCCGTTTCTTCATCGACTTCAACAGCTCCCTGATTTCGGGATATTTTCTGTAAAACTCAGGCAACGGCTCCAGGGTTCCCTTGAGGTTAAGCTGACTTTTTTTCACATCCGAGTGCAGCTGGATTGAACCGGCCAATGCAGCATTCAGTTCCGGCCCTTTCAGTTCCCCCTTGATAATGGTGACCTTGTGATTCTGCAATTCCAGTTCCAGAACAATATTCTGCAGGTCAACGGAATCTATACCGAAAACCGGGTTCTCGAACAGCAGCTTCCCATCAATCAACTTCAGGTTGGCCCTGCCGTTTCCTGCCTCGCTTGCGGAATCTCTGGCAAAAACAACATTGCCGCTGAACATCCCTGTTAATTTATGCTGCAGCTCCTCGGTCAGGAGGTCAAAGGCACTGATGTCCAATGCTTCAAAAAACCATTCGCTTTCAAAAGTATTCCCATCTTCGTCACCGAGCCGGAGGGAGCCGTTGATATCCCCTTTGTATGCCGTACCAGTGAGTTTTACATTATATTTGCCGCTGAGCAGCTTCAGGATCTGCGGCCTGATATAGATTGTGTCTACAGCAAAAACAGTTGGTCCTGCAGCGTTCCCCAAAAAAATTCTACCTCCATTTATCCGCAGACCGGGCGGCAGCCACGGACTGATCTTCACAGCCTTGAAACCGAGTTCAGGATTGACCCTGCTGACGCTGTTATCTACAAGATCCTCGACCTCCTGGGCCGGAAAGATAAGATAAAGCAGCACCAGGCCAACGAGGACAACGTAGAGTGTATATTCCAGCCATCTATTGTTTTTGTTTTTTGCCGCAAAAGCCATATGGTTATCTCAGCCCCGGGTCCTTCTTCTGCTTTTCATATATTTTTCACACCAATACCTGCTGTATAAGGCGCACTTATTCTGTGAAGGTCAATACCTGCAAAACCACATCAATAAACTGGGTTTCCTTTTTATTTGATTGGATGGAAAGCCTTTTAATATTTACAAGGTACTCAGGCGATTCTATCAGTTTCAGATAGTCTACCATCTGTCCCAGGGAAATCCTTTCAAGCTTCATCTCGACCAGCGACTCCTTGAAGGGGCCCTTGCCTGCCGAGGCCGAAGGTTTCATGGACTTGATATTTTCCTTTACCCCGGCGTCGCCAGCTGCTTTCTCCAGAAATGAAAACAGGGTGAAATTTTTCGGCCGCCGGGCTAATCTCTGCGTCAGGACATCAGAGTCCTGTTCCAGCAGAAGGTATTCCTCGCGCAGGGCAACCATTTCCTGCAGATTGTTCTGCTTGGCGGTCACATTGTTTTTATACAACTCCTTTTTCGCCCAAAAAGGAGTAAATACAAACTGGATCAACGCACCAAGAACAATGACTATAACCGCCAGAGTGACAAGATATTTTTCTCTTTTGGCAAGTTGCATTTTTAACGGGTTCCATGGAGTCGATGGTTCGAGGG
>JAFDBU010000066.1 GCA_019313095.1 Deltaproteobacteria bacterium
ACTCTTCATAGCGGTCAAGCCACAAACCCTGGAAAAGTCTGCCCATGTCAAGCTCTACCATCAGAGCCTCCGTCAACTTAACAGCACTTTCCGGAGAAATCATATCTGAAAGAGGCACTTGTTTTGAAAGGATTTGCCGGGCCACCTCAAAGCGCTGGCGGGGAAACTCATGAAAACGGCTCATACCGTTAAGCAGGTGAAGCAGGTGAATATGCCTCGGGCGGGGTAGACCGGGATGATGGCCGAGGGCTGCGAGGGCGTATAGGGCGAGTGAATCCGTGCCACCGGAAAACATGATTGCCAGTTCCATTTTTTCCATGACGTTTGCCTTTACAGTTTATTCATGACATAAAAATTATTTCATTTTACCAACACTGTAATGCAGAAAAAGTTCGCCGGTTGAAACCGGTTCACTTGACAGCAATTCCAGCTCAAGGAATGGTTCACCAAGATGTTTCGGACCGTCCGCAAAGGTTGCCCCATTCACATTTCCTGATACATACGGCATGACAGTCAGAAAAATCTCGTCAACCACCCCTTCTGCCAGGGCCGCATAGTTAAGCTGTGCCCCGCCTTCAATTAGAAGAGAATCCACTCCCCTGCCGACAAAATAATCAAGAACAGCCTGCAAAGACAGGCCATGGGGTCCGCCGGGTAAAGAAACGACCTCTGCCCTGCCCATTAATTTGTCTTGCAGAACTGAAAAATTTTTCCGGCTCGAAAAAACAACCGGCTTGGGGCCATGACTGAACAGTTTTTTATCTTCGAACGGTATGTTGCCGCTTTGTGATACAATTGACCTGATACGTTCCGGGTCAAGCAGACCGTCTGTGCCACGCATTTCAGGGTCCTCAATCCGCAGGGTGTTGGCTCCCATGATACTTGCCCCGGTTTGGTCCCTGATTTCCTCCAGTCTGCGTCGGTCCAGCAGACTGCCATGGCCCGTTGGGCTTATTCTGCCACAGATTGTAGTGGCACAGACAAGTACGACTTTCATGCTATAAGACCTTTGTCGACATTTCCGTCTCTATCTCATCCGTGATAATAACTTTTCCAATGGTTGTGGGCAGAACAAAGAATACCCTGCCACCTATGGTTTTCTTATCTGCCAGAAGGAGCTCCTGAATCTTGTTCCGGTCATACTCCGCTGGAATTGCCACCGGCAAACCAAACTCTTGCAGCAGATTCACCATGCGCTGTTTTTCCCTGGGATTCAAAATTCCCTTTAAGACAGCAAGTTCTGCTGCAGCCGCCATTCCCATGGCAACAGCCGAACCATGAGCAAGCCTGTATCCTGAAACAGCCTCAACCGCATGTCCGATCGTATGTCCGAAATTAAGAATGCGCCTGAGGTCTGATTCTTTCTCATCAGTTTCTACCACAGCAGCCTTGATTTTGCAGCACCTGGCAATAACATCCTCCAAAACCTGCAGGTCCAGGGCCAGAATATTTTTTGAGCTCATCTCAAGGAAGCTGAAAAAATCACGATCGTAAATAATACCGTATTTGATCACTTCCGCCAGACCGTTTAAAAGTTCACTCGGCGGGAGATCCTGTAGAACCTGACTGTCAATGAATACTGCCTTAGGCTGGTAAAAGGCGCCAACCAGATTCTTGCCTTCCGGGATATCGACACCAGTTTTGCCGCCGACAGAACTGTCCACCTGGGCCAACAGGGTTGTCGGCACCTGGGCGAACGGTATGGAGCGCATATAGCAGGCCGCGAGAAAACCGGTAATATCGCCTGTTACTCCTCCGCCTAAGGCAAGAAGGCCATCCTTACGGTCAAAACCCCTGCGGGCCAGGGTGCTGGAAAGCTCAGCGATTGTGGCAAGATTTTTGCTCTCCTCCCCCCTGGGAAAAGTTATGATCTCCGCCTGGATATTACTTTTCTGCAGAGATGTAAGCAGCCTTTCTCCAAACAGACCGGCCACATTGTCATCAGCCACTATTCCATAACGTTTGGCAAAAGAATTTTTATGCAGTTCCTCCCCTATCCTGTCCATTAGCCCGTACTGAATGAGTATGGGGTAGGATCTTTCTCCTAGACCGACGTTTAATTCTCTCATATATATTTTTCCTAAATCTGGCTATTCTGCTACAGACTGCGCAACTGTCATTCAATCACAAGGACAGCACACTTTTTGGCTTCATGAATTATCTTGTTTGATGTGGAGCCGAAAATGAATTCCTCTTTTTTTGAAATGCCGCGTCGGCCGATAACGATGGTACAACATTTCATTTCTTCCTGTTCCTTGATGATACAGTCTGCCACCGAAGAACCCCGCATTGTATCAATGCGTACATTAATCTTGTCTTGCGAAAAACCGGCATCAACAAGAATATGTCTGTATTCATCCATAATCTTTCTTGCCTCGGCAAGTTTATCTGCTGTCCATTTCTGCCGTTCAGCGTTGTCACGGAAAAAAGTAGCCTCCGGTTCCAGAATTATATGCAGCAGCGTTACTTGAAACCCTTCATAACATCCGAAAAAATCACCGACAAACAGAACTGCTCTTCTGGCATTATCAGAGCTGTCCACAGCAACCATAATATGCCTTTCCACCATCCCTGTGATATCACACTTCGTATGATCTACACTCATAACGTTTTCCTCTGGATTGAATGCTGTATTTCACGCCCTGATCTGCACCCCACCAAGATCCTCAAGCAACTGCCCTGTATTCTCATAATAAAGATTCGCGCCATTTGAAAAGTGCAGGAGCACATAATTTAATTCGTCTGGCACATACGGGTAGATCTTTTGTAAATTTGCCACCCGGTTATTGAAGATAACATTCATATCTTCCAAATAAAGCCTGGCCAGGGCAGCTGAATCCATTGCCTTCAGCTGCTGGGCCGTAACATCGCCACCCCCTACAAGATAGATTAAAATGTTGCCGAGACCGAACAGGTCATAGCCGAACATATTCGCTTCATGGTAATAATCATAGTCAAAATCTATCCAGCGATAATTCCCTGTTTCTCTATCAAAAAGAATGTGATCACGCCGGATGTCGCCATGCTTCTGACCTTTGTCGTGGATAAACTGAATGGCCCTTACCATTTCACCATAACTAACCAAATAACCGGGTAGATGTTGATAGAAGAATTCCTCATGGTTTTCACAATGCTTGGAGATTAGCTCATCAAAACGTTTTCCCCGGATATAATCAAGTATCCTGACAATATTACCGGCTGTATCCCGGATTGATGTACCCTGCATGAAGTTCTTATGGCCGGTAACCATGTCCAGTATGGCTGCCTCTTTTCCCGGACTGCGTACGCATTTGAAAACTATTTCACCAACCTTGGCATCAATTTCCTCGTGAAAAACAAGTTTAATGATCTTTGTTTCACCGTCAGTGAGATCGATAGCTCTTTTAACCCAGTATTTCGGTTCATCGTCAAGGCCGAAACGTCCTTCCTTTTCACAGTTTTTTACCAGATAGGGCTTGTCGCCAAGTATTACCACATCATCGTAATCGACCCTGAAAAAATCAGAGGTGTCCCTATGAATCTTGAACCTTCTGGGAACACGATCCCGGCCCAATTTTGCAGCAATTATTTCTTCCAGTTCAGGCCTGGAGAAATCCTTATTATTTCCTGTATCAGATTCCATTTTATTCAATTTTATCATACAGCAGGCCAATGCACAATTACCGATATATCCTTACTGCAACAATTGTGAGACATCTTTATTGAAGCCGGGGCAGTTACATATACAAACAATCTATTTTA
>JAFDBU010000067.1 GCA_019313095.1 Deltaproteobacteria bacterium
AAGCGGGTCAGGGTATCCCGCATATGGTCAAGGATCCGGGCGGCAAAATCACGGCCGGTTTCGCTGCCGATATCGCATCCCAGCAGGTTGAGACAGGCCTCGTTGCCGCCGATCAGCCCGATGGTCGAGAAGTGGTTTTCCCAGTAGGTGTCAAACCGTTTCTTGACATCGCGCAGGTAGAAACTGGTGTAGGGATAGAGTCCCTTGGCCGTGAACTGTTCGAGGACTTTACGCTTGGTTTCCAGACTGGTGCGGGCAGTTTCCATGAGCGCATCCAGCCTCGTAAAAAAGTCCTCTTCACTTTCGGCCTGGTAGCCGATAGCCGCCAGGTTGATGGTCACCACCCCAATGGACCCTGTTAAAGGATTGGCGCCGAACAGGCCGCCGCCTCTTTTTTCCAGGTGGCGTGTATCCAGCCGCAGTCTGCAGCACATGGAACGGGCGTCATCCGGGCTTAGGTCGGAATTGACAAAGTTCGAAAAATAGGGCAGGCCGTACTTCGCCGTTACCTCCCAGAGTCGGTCCAGCCCGGGGGCCTCCCAGTCGAATTCCGGCGTAATGTTGTAGGTGGGGATGGGAAAGGTGAAAACCCTGCCCTTGGCATCGCCTTCGCTCATGACCTCCAGAAAGGCCTGGTTGAGCATATTCATTTCTTCCTGAAAATCGGCGTACAGGTCTTCCTGCTCTTTACCGCCGATAATTACCGGCTGATCTCTCAGGGTGGCCGGGGGCTGCAAATCCATGGTCAGATTGGTGAACGGTGTCTGGAAGCCTACCCTGGTGGCAACGTTGAGGTTGAAGACAAACTCCTGGAGGGCCTGCTTGACCACCTTGTAAGAGAGCTTATCATGGCGGATAAAGGGAGCCAGCAAGGTGTCGAAGCTGGAAAAGGCCTGGGCCCCGGCCGCCTCGCCCTGCAGGGTGTAGAAAAAGTTCACAACCTGGCCGATCGCACTCCTGAAATGTTTGGCCGGGCAGCTTTCCGCCTTGCCCGGTGCGCCTTTGAAACCGGTGCGCAGAAGATCCTGCAAATCCCAGCCCACGCAGTAAACCGAAAGCAGGCCGAGGTCATGGATATGCAGGTCGCCGTTCTGGTGAGCCCTCCGTACCTCAGGAGTGTATATCTTGTTGAGCCAGTAAGTTTTGCTCACCTCACTGGAAATATAGTTGTTCAGACCCTGCAGGGAGTAAGACATATTCGAGTTTTCCTGCACCTTCCAGTCCAGCCGCTCAAGATAGCTTTCAATAAGGTCGAGATCGGCCTTGGCTACCATCTCCCTGATGCGAGCATGCTGGTCGCGGTAGAGGATATAAGCCTTGGCCGTTTTCTTATACGGCGAGGCCAGCAGCACTTCCTCGACCAAATCCTGCATCTCTTCCACTGCCGGTGGTCTGTCAAACATGAACTGAGCCGTGGTCAGTACCCGGATCGTTAAACGGCGTGCCTCAATCTCGTCAAATTCCCCTGCTGCCCGTCCGGCTTTTAAAATAGCATTGGTGATCTTGGAAGCATCAAAGGGTTCAAGCCGCTGATCTCGTTTACGGATGGTACTGAAAAGCTGGTCCGGTCCAATGGTTGACTGGGGGGTGTGTTCCGGCATTATTTCTTTCTCCTTTCCTCGCAGGTTTAAAATTATGGTGGGGGGAAGTACTGCAGGCCAATGTGCACTACCATATAATGTATATCGTAATTCTGTCAATACAAAATGTTGTGCTTTTTATCAAAAATTGCAAATTAGATATCGGGGTGAAAATTCGTACTTTATATGAGTTTCAATCTGGATTGGGAGCAGTACAGGAGAGTTTTTCCTGGAAGGCCTTCCGCAGTTTTGATACCTTTGAAACAGATTGAAATTATCAAAAATAGGACCCGGAGTTGCTGTTATGTTCAAGAAATGTCCATTATGCGAACATACCTGGAAGGACCGTGAAACTTTTCTCGTTGACCCTGATGTGGAGATCATCGGCTATACCAGGCCAGCTTTGATGAAATACAGGACGGTTTCAAGAAAATATCCAGGGAACAGGCAATTGATGCCGTCAAAAAATACAGATGCCACAAGGGTAAAGGATGGGAAGAACTTGCCGGGATCCTGGGAGTAGAGACAAAGTCAAAGGAATTCCTCTCTCTGAAGCTCAACCATGATCTATATGATACCAATACTCACGACCAGGTTGCTTACAGCGGCTTTGATCGTGGTAATGATAGTCTTTAAGAGATTTGCTGTATAAATCTTTTGAGTATTTTCAATTCTCCATTTTCCATTTTACCTTCAGAATACCTGTGAACATTTCTTTATCTTTCAGCGTCAATATTTATAAAACAAAAAGAAAATTGAAGCTCCCCGTGGCAGGTAAGCACCCTCAACCACAGGACACTCTTTTCAGTACCCCCTTGAGGGGTGTAAACTCCGACTCCGAGCTGCGAGGGATGCACCCTAAGGGGCATAAACGTTCGCTGTTCCTGTTCATATTGCTAATCGCAGGAGGGAAAGTATGAAGACTGTAAATATCCTGGCTGCTGCAGGCTTTATCGCACTTATGACATCTCTCGGCGGCTGTGCTGCCAGAGTAGGTGTGCCGCCTCCTGTCCTAGTGAGTGCGCCTCCACCTCCCGCTCAGGTAGAGGTGCGCCCGACCATTCCCTTTTACGGCGCTGTCTGGATCGGCGGCTACTATGAACACCAGCACAACAGCTACCACTGGGTGCCGGGCCGCTACGTAAAGCCCCCGCATCGGGGAGCGCGTTGGGTTCCGGGCCGCTGGAAGCATCACCGTCGCGGTTGGGGATGGCACAACGGATACTGGAAGTAGAGAAAATAAGATATTTCCAATTTTTCGTTTTTAATTTTCAATTATTTCTCATATGGCGGCGGTTCGGCCCGGTACAGCCCCTGCAGATTCAGCATCCAGCCCGGATATTCTTCTGGTAGCCGGCTGACCTGATCCAGCGTCGCCAGTTCTTCTGCGTTCAGGGCAACCTCAGTAGCTTCGAGATTATCCTTAAGCTGCTCCATGGTTCTGGCTCCGATTATTACCGTGGAAACCACCTGTTGGGCCAGCAGCCATGCCAGGGCAATCCGGGCGATAGAGACGGAGCGTTCTTCTGCCATGGGCCGCATGGCCTCAATGCAGCGGAATGCCCTTTCCTTGTCAACCACCGGAAAGTCAAACTTGCTGCGCCGGCTGTTTTCAGGTCCCGTACCATCCGGGCTGAATTTACCGGTCAGCAAGCCGCCAGCCAAAGGGCTCCAGGCCATGAGACCCAGGCCCTGGTCCCGGAGAAGCGGTATGACTTCCCGTTCCAGATCCCGGCCTGCAATGGTATAATAGGCCTGCAGGCATGCAAAACGGGCCCAGCTTCTTTTCTCGGAAATGGCCAGTCCCTTCATAAGCTGCCAGGCAGCCAGGTTGCATACCCCCATATAGCGGACCTTGCCGGACCGGACCAGATCGTGCATCGTTTCCAGCGCTTCCTCCAGCGGGGTCAGCGGATCGAAACCGTGCAGCAGGTACAGGTCCAGGTGATCCAGTTTAAGGCGTTTCAGGCTGGCATCCACCTCGTTCATCAGGTGGTAGCGTGACTGGCCCCTGCCATTGGGAAGATCGTTCATGACCCCGGTGGCCTTGGTCGCGATCACCAGTTCGTCACGCGGCAGCCCGAGTTTGCCAAGAGCCTGGCCGACCAGCTGCTCGGACTGGCCCAAAGAATAGACATTGGCGGTATCAATGAAGTTGACGCCCCGGTCAAAAGCATACTTAATCTGCTCGGTTACCGCTTCCCCGTCAAGCCCGCCCATGACCTCCCAGAACCCGGCACTGCCGTATGTCATGGTACCAAGACATAATTCCGAAACATACAGGCCTGTCCGGCCCAGCAATCGATATTTCATGGTGCCACCCCCAGGATTCGTTTTGAATCATATAAATTGCGATCAATATTAAAGGAATACCCGGGCCATTATACTTAATTTTTGTTTTCGGGAAATGGATTTTGTGGACCCTGTTCATTGCTGTCCGATTAATGGCCTGTACAGGACAAGGTTTTTAGTGTTATTGTTGTTTTAAGAGATTTTGCCGCAGAGCCGATGTCAATAAGATTTCTGGAGGAGGATTATGGAACACCGGATAACTGTCCTGATGACTGGATTTGTCACCCATGATGTAAAGCGTTTCATAGTTAAGAAACCCAATACCTTCAGTTTCACGCCAGGCCAGGGTGTGGAACTTGTAATTGACCAGGAAGAATGGCGGGAAGAGGAGGGCAGGCCGTTTACTCCTACTGGCCTGGTGTCTGACAAAGTCTTGGAGTTTACAATCAAGAGATATGCCGACCACAAAGGTGTAACAGACAGGTTGCACAGCCTGAAAGCAGGGGACACCCTACTGATGAGCAACCCTTTCGGCACCATTTCCTATAAGGGCCCCGGTGTTTTTATCGGGGCCGGTGCAGGCATCACCCCATTTCTGGCCATCTTCCGTCAACTGGCTGTCCAGCGCAGCATTGCCCAGCAGGCCTTGATCTTTTCGAACAAAACCCCGGCAGATGTGATCTGCGAGAAGGAGCTGCGGTTTTATTTCGGCAGTCGGGGGCACTTTATCTGTACGCGGGAAAGCGGGCCGGGCTACGAGAGCGGACGTATAAACAGGGATTACCTGGAAAAAAGGCTGTCCGATACCAGTCAGTATGCCTATGTCTGCGGGCCGGATAAATTTGTCGAGGATGTCACCGCAATAGTGAAGGAACTGGGATTTAAGGCCGAAGCAGTTGTCTTTGAGGAATAGTTTATTAAATGTAAAAATTATTAGGTAACGATACAACCTGATGATTTTTCATTTTCCGCACTTGCCATTCTCAATAACCGGGAAGCCGGCCAGGTTGAAGCTGGCACCGCAGCCGCAGGTGGTACCGGCGTTTGCATTGGTGAATTTTAAGCCACCGTCAATCAAGGCATCAGAGTAGTCTATGATCAGGCCGTCAAGATACCGGCTGCTCGCCTGGTTTGATACTATCCTGATATCTCCGCTCTGCAGGATGACGTTCTCATCTTCCTTCATCTCCCGGTCAATGCCGGCATCATAGGTCAACCCGGCGCAACCGCCTTCAGCAACCGCAACCCGCAAGAACTGTCCTGGTTCTAGTTTATTTTCCAGCATCTGCCGAGCCTTTTCCTGGATGATAATTTTCATGGTAATACCCTCATTAAAAAGATTTATTGCTTTCAAAGCATAATAATACATATCATCAGGGAGGAGGAAAATGTCAAGAGCCTTGAAGGGAA
>JAFDBU010000068.1 GCA_019313095.1 Deltaproteobacteria bacterium
GCCCACCGTGCCCTGCAACTCAGAGGCTACAGCCGGACTGATATGATAATCAGCGATGACGATATATATGTCCTGGAGACCAATACCATCCCGGGAATGACACCCACAAGCCTGTTGCCTCAGGCTGCTGCTGCTGCAGGACTTGATTTTTCAGCGCTTCTTGATCGGCTCATTGAACTGGCCCTGGAATAAATTCAGACCTTCCAAGTCTTATTTTTTAAAAAAAATTAGACCGATTTGCTGTTTGTATTTTATCAGTTCACCGGCATGTTCACGACCGTAGCCGTGAGTTCAATACCGCTGAAAGGAAAACGGCCGAGAATGACATAAACCAAGAAATAGATTGTCTTTTATGGTATTTATTGTAAAAGACTCATGTTTGCAGAAGTAATCTAATTCCATAAATCACAATCAGGTTATAAAAATGGATATATGGGAAAAACTTCAAGCAGTTGAGCAAAACTTTTTTGCCATTGAGCAACAGCTTAAAGCCGCTTCCAGAACCCTGCCGGAACCCATCTTTGTTGTAGACGAATTCGGCAAATACTTGCAAGTAGTCGGCTCCATAGAACGATCTCTCTTCCGCAGTGTCGAGTTTATCAAAGGCAAAAACATCCATGATGTCCTGCATGAAAACCTGGCTGACAGGTTCATGCAGACAATTTCAGAAGCAATCGCCGGTAATACGCTGAAAACCATGCAGTACCAGATTGGTCCCGGTGACATCATTGGTTCCTCTGAGGTCATTCTGAAAGGAAACCAGTGGTTCGAAGGTCGGTTCTACCCCATAAAAGACAAGAATAATGAAATACATTCAGTTATCTGGCTTTCAATCAATATCACTGAAAAAAAAGAACTGGAAGAACAGCTGAAGGAGTTGTCTGAAAAGGATCCGCTTACCGGCGCCTGCAACAGAAGATACTTCATGCAGATATTCGACAAACAGTTCGCCATCAGTAAAAGATACAAGTCTAAATTATCTGTCCTGCTTATTGATATTGACAATTTCAAGAAGATAAACGACACCTACGGCTACGACTGCGGGGATGCCATCCTGAAAAAATTCGGATTATTCTGTGAAGAGCATTTTCGTCAGTCTGATCTTTTTGCCAGGTATGCCGGTGAAGAATTTGTCGTCATGCTGCCAAATACCCCAAGTCTGGGAGCTGCTATCGTTGCTGAACGGCTCAGAGCCAATATTGAAGATATGACCGTGACCTATGAAAAGAAAAATATTAAGTTTTCCATCAGCATAGGTATCAGTTCCATTATAGATTCAGATCAAAACAGCAATGCGGTTCTAAGAAGGGCTGAAGCTTCACTCTACCAGGCCAAGAAAAAGGGTGGCAGCAGGCTAGAAATTACCTAGCCAGTTGATAAATCAGGTTAGAACCTTTTTTCGAAATAGGGTTCCAGAACCTCAGGCAGATAGATGGAGCCGTTCTCACGCTGAAAATTTTCCAGGATGGCTGCCAGGGTGCGGCCTACCGCCAGACCACTGCCGTTCAGGGTATGGACCAGTGCACTTTTCTTACTGTCCCGGGGCCTGTAACGTATCCCTCCCCGTCTCGCCTGAAAATCACCAAAATTGCTGCAGGAAGAGATTTCCCGGTACGTATTCTGGGCCGGCATCCACACCTCAATATCATAGGTCTTGTTGGCTGAAAATCCCAGATCACCCGTACACAGTGTAATTACCCTGTATGGCAGTTTCAGAAGCTGCAGCACTTCCTCGGCATCGGACAGCAGGGATTCGAGTTCGGCAAAGGAATCTGCGGGCCGGCTGAATTTTACCAGTTCCACCTTATCAAACTGGTGCTGTCTGATCAGCCCGCGTGTATCCTTACCGTATGAACCTGCTTCAGACCGGAAGCATGGCGTATAGGAACAGTATTTAATGGGCAGTTCTTTTTCGACCAGAGTTTCGTCTCGGTGAATATTAGTGACCGGCACCTCGGCGGTTGGGATCAAATAATAATCCCAGCCGCTTATTTTAAAGAGGTCCTCCTCGAATTTCGGCAACTGCCCCGTAGCAGTCATAGAAGAAGTATTAACCATAAACGGGGGCAGAACCTCTACATAACCATGTTTCTGGGTGTGCAGGTCCAGCATGAAATTGATCAGGGCGCGCTCAAGCCTGGAGCCAAGCCCCTTGAGAAGGGCAAAGCGTGCTCCGGACAGTTTCGCAGCCCTTTCAAAATCAAGGATATCCAGTTTCACACCGATTTCCCAGTGGGGTTTCGGCTCAAAACCAAACTCAGGTATTTTACCCCATTTTTTTACTTCAACGTTATCATTTTCATCCCTGCCAACCGGCACGGAATCATCACAAAGATTTGGGATTCCCATGATAATATCCTGCAGGTTCTCTTCAATAGCTGCCACCTGACTTTCCAGGTACTTTACGCGTTCTCCGGCTTCACGCATTTCCTGGATAAGGGGTTCGGCATCTTTTTTTTGTTTTTTGAGTTCTGCAATTTCGCTTGATACCATCTTCCTATTGTTCCGCAGACTTTCGAGCTCCGCCAGCAGTTTGCGCCTTTGGATATCAACATCCTCAAAGTCTTCAAGCCTGGAGTCTGCCGCCCCTCGCAGTTTCGTCTTCTCTTTGACCAGCTCCAAATTTTCTCTGGTGAAACGCAACTCAAGCATAACAATCCGCCCTTGTTTTTATTTAACCGTAAATAGTTACGTAAAAATTAATCGAATTCAGGCAAATACTATTAGTGAAACAGCCTGCTGCTGTCAATCTGTAAATGGTGAAACTTTCTAAACCAAATTTTAAAATGTCATTATTCCAACATTGGAGTGCCGGAGTGAAAAAGTATAATAATAAACACTGCAATCTCAAACTCAGGGATTTATAGGAACCTATAGCGGCTGTTTTAACAAGCACTATGGAACTTTTTCTGGTACAAAGACTGGCTTAAAATGACTAAAATTAAATACGCGCCACAGTCTCTTGGAAATAAACAGCAATCTTGTCATATTCCTGTCTGAACTCAGGAAATCTATCCGGCTTCTCGGAGCATCCATTATTTTGGGCACAGCCGGACTTTACTTCATTTCCCCCGTTATTTTACAATTTCTGCAGGGACATCTGGATCAGGAGCTCGCCTTCTTTACAGTGGCGGAACCCTTCCTGGCTCATGTCAAGCTGTCATTTTTTGTAACTCTCTTTGTGCTTATGCCCGGTATTATGTACTGTCTCTGGATGGCCTTGGGCAAACCGTTCAAACTCTCTGAAAAAACTCTTGTCTGGTTTGTATTCTTCACCACTATACTATTCTATCTTGGGGCCGGATTCTGCTACACGATTACCCTAACCTACGGCGTCAAATTCCTGCTTGGCTTCCAGTCTTCTCAGCTTAAGCCGGTTATCTCGGTCAACAAATTCGTCAATTTTGTCTCTATTTTCATCCTGGCTTTCGGCCTTATCTTCGAACTTCCGATCTTCATGGTCTTCTCAGCCAAAGTCGGTCTCATTCCCCGGCAAACCTTTGAACGAAACAGGCGTTATGCGGTGCTCATCATCAGCATCATGGCAGCGCTACTGACCCCGACTCCCGATGTCTTCAACATGCTGCTCATGGGTGGGCCGCTCTACCTGCTGTATGAGATCGGAATCTTAATTCTCAGGATAATGAAAACAGGTAATGCGTAAAAATAAAGCTTAGGGGATATATCTTCCAAGCATTATTTATGCTGGACCAATATACATTTATTTCTTTCCGGTATCCTGTGGTGATTTCTTTGCCGGCGGTGCATACCACTGGTCCGGTGGCACCAGCTTTGGTTGTTCGGTGTCATGCTCGTAATTCGGGGTCATGATCTGGACATTGTACTCGTTGAACACATCAAGAATATTCCGGTGCAGGTGAGAATAAAGCTGCATCATGTGCCTGACATCATCGCAATACACATTCAACTCGTAGTTAACGGCAAAATCTCCCAGTGACTGCTGCAGCACGAAAGGCTTGGGCTCAGCCCTGAGACCTTTCGTACGGTCGGCAGCCAGCAACAGCATGGCCTCAACCTGGCGCCAGGGAACCTCGTAGCCGATGCCAACGGTGGTGTGCAGTATGAGCCCATTGGCCTGGGCTTCGGTGGTGTAGTTAATGATATTGCTGTTAAGTACATTGGAATTGGGAATCACGATCTCTTCATTTTTCAATGAGCGCAGTCGAGTTACAAGTACACTTCTGTTTACAACTTCGCCCATGAGATCATTGATCATGATACGGTCCCCGATCTTGAAGGCCCGCCGGTAGGTTATGGTGTACCCGGCGATTATGTTCGTCAGCACAGAGGATGATCCGAGCGAAAAAATAACCCCCAGAAAGATGGAAACCCCCTTGAAGGCATCCGAGCTCGAGCCGGGTATGTAGGGATATGCAACGATAACAGCAAATGAAACGATCAGCAGACGCGCAATCCTGTAGGTCGGCATCCCCCACTCCCGCTCAAAGTTCTTCAGCTGGATACTGCCCCGGTCAATGCCGGTAAAAAAAAGGCGAGTCAATTTCAGAATATAGCGGGTGATAAAAAAGAGTATGGCAAGAAAGAAGATATTGGGCAGCGCATCCACTATCCCCAGGCCAATGATACGCAGCGGATCAATGGTAAGAGCAAAAAGATATTTCGCAAAAAGACGCGTCCAGGGGTAGAGGCCGAGCACCAGGTTCAGGTAGAAGTAGATAACAACCAGGATGGTCAGCACTTTAAAGATCTTATGCAAACCTCTCAGTATATCCCCGACCTGTTCAGCGTCAATTATATAATGGGATTTACTCTGCAGACGTTCTACACGGCCCATTATTCTGCGCTGAGCCAAGGCATCGAGCCAGATAAATACGCGCAAAATCCCCCAGAGCAGGAGAATAGCCAGAACCGTTGCAATAAGGGCATATCCTGAATTTATCAGCAAAACCCTGGGAGCCCTGTCATTACGGTACTCAATGATGGCTAGCTTAATTTTTTCCTGGGTCACTTTTGCTAACAATTCTAACGAAATGCCTTCCCTGACAGCATCGTTTTCGACCAGACCCAAGGCATTGCGACTACCGGCCTTGATATAGGTGACTTCTCCCTCTTTGATAATCTCCAATTTATTGGGATCAAAAGTCCTATCTTCTGCCAGGTTTTTTATACGTGTGGCAATTTTCCTCGCCCTATCCTTGGCAGGATAGGATGTGACACCACTTACTCGGAATAATTCCTTGCCGTCAACAATTACGGGTGCGGTAGCGGAAGTGAGAAATTCTGAACCTTGGTAAAGGCCTGTGGGTTCCTGGGCTGGGACAAGTGAAAACTTAGTAAAAAGGATTATTAAACAGATAAAAAAAAGCCTGAGAATTGATGCGGTTCTTCTCGGGTAAAATAGTTTTCGCATAGCCAGTATAAACAATGAGGGCAGATAATTTAAAAACCTTATCAAGCGAAACTCTTAAATAAGGCTGCGGACTAATCTGTTCAAGAAAGAAATCTTAATGGAATTATGGGGATACTGTCAATAGGAAGTGATTGAGAGCAGTTTCACTCCATATTTATATGAATAGCCGGTAAAGATTTACAGCTGTCTGCGGCTCAAAGCTTTTTATTCCATCTCAACAACAGTAAACCCCTCAGCCTGAAGCAGTGCAGCTGTAACCCCAACCCTTGGATTAAGGCCGCACGATGGACTCCTTGCCTTGAGAAATACTTTTGTAATGTGCTGATGCTTAGCAATTTCCAGGACCTGCCTGGCACCGAGAATAAAGTTTACGGTCACATCAAGACCAGTCTTGGTTATAACTCTGGACCGGCCTGCCAGCACATCATGTCCATTCCCAGCAGTAAGGTCAGCCGCCACCCTTGGGGTCGGAAGTCCGCCCAACTGTTCCGGACAGACTGGGATACAGACTGCCCCTGCTACAGCCTTCATGCCAATGTCACTGACAATAATTTCCCCGTCATACTTGGTTTTAAGGCCCATCAAACAGGCACTGATCAGATATACTTCCATCAAATTATCTCAAATTGTCATAAAATTTCTCATGTGGCATCTATGCCAAGCCCTGGCTGTACAATTGAAGCACTGCCATTTTATCCCTTTACCAGGTATCAGGATTCTCACTTAAAAAATCTTTCTGGATATAAAAGAGTTCCAATTGCACATGCAGATATTCTATGATATTTTTTTCTCAATTTTCAATAAACAAACAATCTTCCCTCAAGCCATTATAAAAACATTCTGCTTATTACTATTCAAATCCATGCTTCAGAAATTCTCAAGCCGTGAAAAAAAACAGCTGATTTACTGGGGCCTTTTTTGGGCTTCACTGCTTCTCCTTTGGATTGTTTTTGCCCCAAACAGAGGCGTGGTTGCACTCTATAAGTCCAATGAGGAAATCACCAGGCTGCAGGAAGAAAACAGAAGGCTGGCTCAAGAGAATAAGGTGCTGCAGGAAGAAATAAACAAATTGCAGGATGACCCTTCTTACCTGGAAGAAAAGGCACGAAAAGAGTACGGCATGCTCAAGGAAAATGAGGTGCTTTACATTATCAAAAAGAAATAGAAAAAAAGAGGGCTGCCGAGTGGAAATATTTCCAGGCGGCAGCCCTTATATGTTAAGGAGTCAATCCAGACCCCGAAAATCATGCTCAGGAAAAACCGGATTTAGAGGAACAACCTGAAAGAGCTCCAGCCGGTGCACCACTGCTGCTTCCGGCCATGCGGCTTGAGAACGAAGAAATCTGCTTCTCCACATTTTTGCTTTCACACTTTTTGCAGACAACGTTGTCGGCATCAGATACTGATGAAACAAAGGTTTCAAAAACTGTCTCACAATCCTTACATCGATATTCGTAAATAGGCATTTTTCACTCCTGTAATGGTTTTCCCGTCAGGGTAGGATGAATATAAGCATGCCTTTTCCCATAGTCAACCCATCCAATTTTTATTGCCAATGAAGCTTTCCCAGGAGAACAGCGCAGACCTCAGGCGGCGGTGAATGTACCCTTACTTTTAAAGGTATAAACGGTCATTGTTTCTAGCCGGAAATTATTTTAAAAAACTATGCTGCATTTTCTCAAAAATTTATCTATTAATAGTGCATGAGAGATAAGGCCGACACAGACATGCATGCGGCGATCAGCCGATTTCTGCAATACCATAAATCTCTTGGTATTAGTGGTTATCCGCGCACCGGGATGCTTGAGCGTTTTCTGGCCGGGCACCAGGAGAACGAAAAGCCGCTGCCGGAAAGCCCGAAACGCAGAATTAAGGAGAAATTCTCCAAGCCGGCAGAACAAAAACATGTCTTCGATCCCTGCCTGTCAGCAAAGGCCACACTCCAGGATGTACGAGAGGAGCTTGGCGACTGTCAGCGATGTCCTCTAAGGGAAACAAGGACTCATATAGTTTTCGGCCAGGGGCCTGTTTCGGCAAAACTTATGATAGTTGCTGATGCACCCGACAGCAATGATGACCAGAAAAGTCTGCCGCTTAGCGGATTAGCCGGCGAACTTCTGGATAAAATGCTGGCGGCAATCAACTTATCCCGGGATGATGCCTATATCACCACGCTGGTCAAATGTTTTCCAGGTACAAATGCGAAGCCACGCGAAAACGAAATCAAGACCTGCCTCCCTTTTCTTTTCAGACAGATTGAGATCATCTGTCCAACTGTCATATGTACGTTGGGCATGCTGTCCTCCCAAACATTGCTTCATTCCCGCAAATCACTTTTCCAACTGCGCGGCCGTTTCTATAATTTCAACGATCAGTGCACCAACGAACTGAAAAATAAAATAGTCATCATGCCCTCACTGCATCCATCACTTCTTCTGGAAAACGTTGATCTCAAAAAAGCAAGCTGGAAAGATCTGCAGTTAATCCAAAAAAAACTGGAAGAATCTTGACATGAGCCGTTTTCTTCCATATTTTCAGCAATGAAAATTCATAAAGCTTCTGTCAGTGTCAGCATATTTGCCTGCTGATAATATCTCAAATCTTTAATAGGTAGGAATGCAAATGTCTGTTGATGTTATCCAGTTACGCGAAATAGTAGAAAAAGAGCTTACCGTTTTGAACCGGGTCCGTGAAGAGATCGGTAAGGTCATTGTCGGCCAGACAGCACTTATTGATCGTTTGCTGATTGCTTTACTCTGCAACAACCATGTTCTCATCGAAGGCGTACCCGGTCTGGCCAAAACCCTGACTATAACAACACTGGCCAGGACCATCCAGGCCTCATTCCAGAGGATCCAGTTTACGCCCGACCTGCTTCCCGGTGATCTTATCGGCACCCTGATCTACAATCCCAAAACAGGAGATTTCACCACCCGCAAAGGACCGATATTTGCCAATATCATTCTGGCTGATGAAATCAACCGGGCCCCTGCCAAAGTCCAGAGCGCCCTGCTCGAAGCCATGCAGGAACGCCAGATAACCATCGGTGATCAAAGTTTTGCACTTGATGATCCTTTCATGGTCCTTGCGACCCAGAATCCCATAGAACAGGAAGGTACATATCCCCTCCCCGAAGCCCAGGTTGACCGCTTCATGTTCAAGCTGCTGATCAGCTATCCCAGTAAAAATGAAGAACAGCAGATCCTGAAGCGTATGGCCGGGCGAACGGATACCATACCGGTGCATGCAATTATATCCCCATCTGATATCAGTCGAATCCGTGAAGTGACCGGGGCCATCTACATGGATGAAAAAATCGAGGAGTATATCCTCAACCTTGTTGCCGCCACTCGTGACCCAGGTTTATGCAAACTGGACATCAGCGATCTCATCCGCTACGGCGCCTCGCCGCGGGCCACAATTTTTCTGGCCCATGCTGCCAAGGCTAATGCACTTCTTGCTGGACGAGGCTATGTTACACCCCAGGATGTCAAATCAATTGCCCCTGATATTCTGCGTCACAGGGTTATTGTCACCTACGAGGCTGAAGCTGAAGAAATGAACAGCGATGACATTGTAAAACAGATCCTCGACAACGTTGAAGTACCGTGATCCCGAAGGAACTGGCAAAAAAAATACGCTACATCCAGATTTACACCAGCAAAGCGGTCAATGATGTTCTGGCGGGTGAATACCATAGTGTGTTCAAAGGACAGGGCATGGAGTTTGATGAGGTGCGCAGTTACCAGCCGGGTGATGATATCCGCACCATAGACTGGAATGTTACAGCCCGCACCGGACATCCTTATGTAAAAAGATATGTTGAAGAAAGGGAAATCACGGTTTTTTTCCTGGTCGACCTTTCGGGTTCCGGCTCATTTGGCAGCAGCGGCAAAATTAAAAATGAAATTGCTGCTGAATTCTGTGCCCTGCTTGCCTTTTCAGCCATCAAGAACAATGACAAGGTCGGCCTCATCATATTTACTGATACCATTGAACTGTTCATTCCCCCGGCCAAGGGCACCTCACATGTCCTGCGTTTAATTCGTGAACTCCTCTGTTTTGATTCCGATAAAAAACGGCAAAGTGCGGGGACCGATATAACTCTGGCGCTTGATTATCTTGGCCGTGTCATGCATAAACGGGGAGTGGTTTTTCTGGTCTCCGATTTTCTTGATCAGGGTTTTGAAAAACAATTAGGGGTCCTGGCTCGAAGGCATGATCTCATCGGGGTGACTGTCACCGACCCACGGGAGCAAACACTACCTGACGTTGGACTTCTTGAGATACAGGATGCTGAAACAGGCGAAATAGTGATTATTGATACCGGAAGCAAAGAAGTGCGAAGCAGGTATGAACAGATTGCCGACGGCAGAGACCGGCAGCTCGGCACTCTTTTTAAATCCATGGGGGTTGATCGTATCAGACTTTATACAGATCGCGATTACGTCCTAGACCTGGTGAAATTCTTCACGCAGAGAATGAAGAAATAAAGAGAGGTTTAAGGGAAAAAATATAATCAGACTGATCTTTCACCCATATTTTCTGCACCAGTAAATAAACAGCTGACCATCTTTTGATTTGCAGGTATTCAAATGAAAACCCGCACTTTTCAGGCGCGAGTTTTCATTATGCGTTTGTCAATCTTTATCGTACAATCTTGGTAAACTTGGAGCCTTCAAGGGTCAGATTGTACATAAGCCCCTTATTGCCGAAAACAAAGCCGACAATCGGGTCCTGGATATTGGTGGTATCAATCGAGCCGCCTGTGCCAAGTTCGATAAAAGCCACAGAGCCGTCAACTCCTGCTTCCCAGCCTGCACTTTCACGAAATTTTTTCAGCGCATCTTTCTGCATGAATACAATGATCACCCTTTTTGACTGGGCTCCAAGCTGAAAACCTATGGAAGCCGCTGCGGTATTGTAGTAATCAACCGTCTTGCCCCCTATACGCAGGGCACCCTCACCATATTCACCGCCGATTCCGAAACCTGCCTTTAAAACACTGGGAAAAACCAGTACGCCTTTGGCGCTTTTCAAAAACTCTTTGGCCCCCCTTACGTCCTGGTGAAACTGTTCCAGGGCCACATCTACGCTGATGTCAATCTCTTTTGCCGATTTTGCAAAAGCCATACTCGAACTGATAATAAATATAACCAGTAGAAATAAAAACTTCGCTGTCCGGAACATTCTTCCATTTTCACGTAGATATTTTTCCATTTGAACCTCAGCTAAAATCACCAAGTATAATATCGTGAAAGTTTAATTTGTTAATATATACAGTTGCAGCTTAACTCGAAGCAGGGATCTCATTCAAAGCCGGTCTATCACTAATACAACCGATTTCCGACATAGGCATTATAGTGCAAAAAATGCTTGCCGTAACCTTCAGAAACTGCAGAAATCTTTTCGTCCTTATTATACCTGGAGAGGCATATTAAAACTAATCTGATTTTTATAAGTTGGTTTTATTAAACTTCCTTATTGTTATTATAAATAATTAACAGTGCTGTTCTTTTAGACCTGACCGCGAAAAAACCAGCCGATCATGAGTAAGCCCATGGCTGCTACCCAACTGCCGGCAACCCGGACAACAATCCTGGTCCATGGGGGCTTTAATGATAGGACACAGGCAGATACAATGGCAACCAGCACAAAGAGGGCAGCCATGATGCCGAGCAGGCCCAGGCCTGCCGGACCTGTTTTCAGGGCTATGCCATTGAAAAAGCCGTGCATGATGCCGACAGCTATTGCTAAAACAGTGAAGGCATTTGAAGGCAGGCGCAGATCGGCAGCGATAAGTATGCCGACAAGGAGAAACGAAAAGGCAGATACAGTAAAAACGGGCATTGTATCAGCAGCAAGTCCTATGAATCCACCAAGCAGCCAGGCAGCGGGAAAGAAAAACAGGGCTCTTTTCCCGGGCACTCTGCCACGCAGTCCGGCATAAAGCGCTACAGCCAGGGCCGGCACCAGGTCTTCGGGTGTCAGCAGCAGGTGACCGATGCCGTCATAGACCGGGCCCATGCCTGTGGTTACCAGGTGGGCAGACGCATCTGCAGGCAGAAGCACGACTGCTGAAAGAGTAGAGCCTAACAATATA
>JAFDBU010000069.1 GCA_019313095.1 Deltaproteobacteria bacterium
TCTCCCAGGCGGATTACACCACCGGATGTATTTCTATTCTCCTGGGTAACAACATTCTGCAGGGCAAATATCGGAATATTGTAATAGGCAAGTTTTTCCGGGAAGACCTCAACTCTGATCTCCCGTTCGATCCCTCCTGTTACTTCGGCTTCAAGAACACCCTGGATGGCCTCGATATCATCCTTGAGATCGTCGGCAATTTCTTTCAGGCAGACAATACCGCAGGTACCAGAAAGCGAAAAGACAACTATGGGGAGTTCCGAGAAGTTTACCTCAAAAACAGAAGGGTCCTCTTCCAGGTCAGCCGGCAATTCATTCTTGGCCTCATCCACACGATCCCGCACCTTTTGCAGGGCATCATCAATATCGGTACCGGTGATAAACTCGATATTGATTGAAGAAAGTCCCTCAGAACTGACGGAATGGATTTTCTTTACCCCTTCAAGTCCCTTGAGCTTTTTTTCTATCTCGATGGTGATGGAGGTTTCGATATCTTTGGAGGCAACACCCTTATAGCTGGTGGAAACAAAGACGTTGGGTATGGTGATATCCGGTTCGCTTTCCCGGGGCAGCACCCTATAACAGTAAGTGCCAAATATAAGTATGATAAGGGCCAGCACCAGGACACTGATTCTCTGGCTTACCGCAGTATCCGATACAATCACCTGGTAATCTCCGCCGGGTGGGTGACTTTTTTTACCACGTTTAATTTCTGATCTGCATCCACACTCCGCTGTCCGACAACAATGACCCGCTGGCCTGGTGCAAGTCCCTCTGTGATCTGGATCTGCCAGCCGTCCAAAATGCCGAGGCTCACTTCCTGCAGTTTTGCAACATTGCCCTCTTCAAGAAACACGAAGTGTTTATTATCCCGTGATATCACAGCATAGAGAGGAATAGTCAGTGCTTCAGGGAATTCGTTCTTGATTATTTCCACTCTGGCAAACATGCCGGGCAGGATTTCCCCCGATTTATTTCCTACTTCAAGCTCAAGCCGGTAAACCTGGGCCTGGGATTCGGGTGCAACAGCCAGAAAATTTTTTGAACCTGATA
This sequence comes from Deltaproteobacteria bacterium, assembly GCA_019313095.1. Lineage (GTDB taxonomy): Bacteria > Desulfobacterota > Desulfobulbia > Desulfobulbales > BM004 > BM004. Next base: position 1,054 of record JAFDBU010000069.1, read on the forward strand.
TTTTTTTCTCATGCAGGGCTTCAATCATTACTTCAAACCTGTCTATCTTTCGCACTGCATCCACATCAGTTTCCGGAATGCCGACAATTACTTTAACCCGGTCAATATCAAGCACAGTGGCCACAGGATCTCCGACAGCAAGATAAAGACCGTTTTGGGCCGGGAGTACATTTACAATTCCTGAAATAGAAGACCTGATATAACACCTTTTCAACTGCATCTCGGCAATATCCAGGTCCGCCTCAAGTGATGCAACCTCTGCCTTGATAGAATCATATTCCGCCTGGGCAATAATTTCCTGTTCATGCAGGCCTGACAACCGCTTCAAATTTGTCAGGGCCAGGTTATATGCTGCCCTGGTGGAATTTATTGTGTTTTCGTAATCACTGGTGTCGAGCCGGGCAATCAGGTCACCCTGTTTTACATGGTCGCCCTCTTCCACCAGGACTTCTTCCACCATGCCTCTTACTTCAGCAAGTATGTTCAAACTCTCCCAGGGCTCAACCATGCCAGGCAGGTTCAGCCTATCACGCAGCAATGCCGGTGCCATCTCCTGCACTACCACATTGACCGGTGGTCTTTCCTGGACTACTGCATCACTTTTTTCTTCCAGGAGTCTGCTCTTCTCATTATTGACTCTTGAACCAAGCCCGAGAGCCAAAACTATTAATATCAGAAGCACGAGAAGCGGCAAAAACCTGCTCAGTTTTCTAGGCCTTTTCTGCTGTATGTCTTTATCTTGCATGAATTGTTCCGCTGAAAAAAATAAACGATTGCGGTTTGAATGGAATATGGTGTTCTCTTAAGGCCAGATGACCTTTCGATGCATCCAGCCGGATACTTTTTCAGAATCGGTTACCTGCAGCCAGTCTCCCCTTGTTTCTAAAACTGAAAGTACTTTCCCGTGATCCAGTTGCACAATAACATCATCAGTTAAACCGGGACCGCTGCGCAAGTTTCCCTTATAAACTTTAATTATTACGGTTCCAGGCCCTGTAAGCAGAGGTGAAAAAACCCAGCCTTTTCTCTGCCTGAAATCTTCGACCAGGACCCAGTCTTCCTGTCGTTTCAGCACAAGCACGGGGTATCCCGGCGGTACAGAACGCAGGACTTTTGACGTCAGGGCTGCATCGGAACGGATATGGGCGCCCTTTGCTATGCTGGCATACTTGGCACCATTTGTGGTTTCTGAATAGAGTGCATATCCCTTTTGGTGGCCTGCGGCCTGTTCTCCTTTGGCAGGCTGGGCAGATTCAGATGCCATCTCCTCAGTTGCCGCTCTCTGAATCTCATTGACCGCTTCTGTTTGCGTCTGCTCTTCAGCTGCAACCTGCTCCTTTTCTGACGCCTGAGGTAATATTTGTTCAGTGGTCTCAACAGGCGCCGCTTCTTCCTGGCGCCGGGTTGCCTCCGCAACTTCAGATGCCGCCTCCTCAACTTGCGCTTTCTGAATCTCATTGGCTGCTTCTGCTTGTGGCTGTTCTTTAGCTGCAACCTGCTTCTTTTCAGAAACCTGGGGAAAAATCTGTTCCGAGGTCCCAAGGGGCGCCCCTACTTCCTGAGGTGGGGTTGGCTCTGCAGCGGCGAATAGCTCCTGTGAAGAAACTGCCATCTGACCGGCAGGCATAATCGGCTCCGGGCTCTGCCGACCCTGTTCTTCTCCGGGAGTCTGGGGCACGTACCAGTCTCCCTTTTCCTCGGTAGTCAACAATGCTGCTTCGGGTTGTTTCTCCTCTTCTTGCACAAGCTCATCAGTTTGCCACTGTATCTTAATCTGGCTGCCATCAGGCATAACTACCGTACCTGTGCCGTGCATTAAACCGTTTTTAAATTCTCCGGAATACTGCATGCCGTCTGGTAACATCTTTACACCTTGCCCATTGGGAAGATCATCTACCCACTGACCATTATACTTTGTCCCATCTGCATATAAGACCTCTCCTTGTCCATTGCGCCGACCATTCTCAAATTGACCGACATATTCTTCTTTATCGGGGTCTGTGATCTTACCCTGCCCGTGCGGGACACCGTTCTGCCACTGCCCTACATATATTTTCCCATCAGCCGTTGTCAGGGTCCCCTGGCCATGGCGAACTCCATTGGCAAACTCTCCAATGTATTCAAAATTGTCGATAGATATAAGGGTGCCCTTTCCATGAGGTTTATCATTCTGCCAGTCACCTACGTATTTGGTGCCATCCGGATAGGTCATCAATCCCCTGCCTGTTCGAACGCCCTCCCTGAATTCCCCGACATATGTTGTCCCGTCATCAGGCTGGACAAAA
>JAFDBU010000070.1 GCA_019313095.1 Deltaproteobacteria bacterium
GTTAATTGTCTGGAATCGTCATTTACATTAAATAATGGATTTTAGTGAAATATGGTAGTGCGTGTCAAGAATGAATGGCAGGCATAATGGATTATTTTTTCAGGTAACGGAGTTATTATGTCCAGAAAAATAATAGGGGTTTTTGGGGCAGGCAATGTGACAGAGTCTGATGGGGAGTACGAACTGGCCTTAAAAGTAGGTGGCCAGCTGGCCCGGGAGGGTTTTGCCGTGTTGACCGGTGGATTGGGAGGCGTTATGGCAGCTGCCAGCAAAGGTGCGAAAGAGGCCGGCGGTATGACCGTGGGAATATTGCCCGGCACCTGCAGAACCAGTCCTGCCAACAGATATGTGGATATAGCCATATATACCGGTATGGGTGAGGCCAGGAATGTCATCAACGTCAAGAGCTGTCTGGCTGCAATAGCCATTGGCGGCGAGTATGGTACTCTTTCAGAAATCGGCCTGGCTTTGAAAGGTGGCTGTCCGATAATCCTTTTGAACTCATGGACATTGACACATCACAGTGGTCTCAGGTATGAGGTGCCTGTCGCTGAAACCGCAGAACAGGCAGTTCTTATGGCTGTTCAAGCTGCAAGGAAAAATGATTCCCCGGCAAGGTTTATCTGACTGAAGATTCGTTTAGAAAATCAACTAAAAAGCTATAAAATTTGGTTGTCTGGCCCTTTATCATACTTGACAAGTTAGAGAAAACAGGTATATTTATAAGTTTGTAGTACAAGCCTGAGGGCGGGCGTAGCTCAGTTGGTAGAGTACAAGCTTCCCAAGCTTGGGGTCGCGGGTTCGAACCCCGTTGCCCGCTCCACCGATAACTCTGCGTTCGGTTGTTCAAAGGTTTGTAAGTCATCCCGGACTTTAAGCAGGCAGCCGGGATGAAGCGAAAAGCTTCATCAGGCCGAAAGAGAAACCAACGATGCTCCGGTCTGATTTTCGCGTTATACAGTTCAGGCTGTTACCTGCCTGGATTGATGTTTTGAAAGTGGGCCGTATTTGCCCGCTTTTTTTATTTTTTATTTTAACGGTAACGGGCTGATATGGCTGAAACTATAAGCAAACAGGTTGAAGCGATTGCTCTGCCGGTGCTTGTTGAACTCGGGCTGGAACTGGTTGAAGTGCAGTACCGGCGTGAACAAAGCGGCTGGGTATTGCGGTTGATTATCGACAAGCAGGAGGGTGTAAGTCTTGATGACTGTACTGCTGCAAGTCGGGAAATCGGTCAACTCCTGGATATCGAGGACTTTATCGATCAGGCCTATAACCTGGAGGTGTCTTCACCTGGCCTTGACCGGCCACTGAAAAGTATGGCCGATTTCCAACGTTTTGTGGGGCGCATGGCCAAGATAAAAACAGATGAACCTATTGGTGGAGAACGAGTTTTTGTCGGCAGGATACAGCAAACTTCAGGGGATACGATTATTCTGGAAATCGGCGGTACGGAATTGAGAATCCCTTTTGAGCAGGTATCAAAAGCCAGACTGGAAGTTGAATTTTAATGAAGGTGGAAAAATTCCTCTGTCGGCGAGAGGGCCTAAAAATATAACTATGCAACATGCGAAATACCTGTCCGCATCGTGTTTTTTGCGATGTTGACAATTTGATGAAACCTTTACATGGCGGACAAGCCAGGGCATCAGCCGTATGATACCTGTTTGTCGTGGAGTAAAATTATGTTCTCGGATTTGAAAAGAATAATTGAGCAGATAAGTAGAGACAAGGGCATAGAAAAACACTTGCTTATTGAGACCATTGAAGAGGCTGTTCGTTCCGCAGCCCGAAAGAAATTCGGGAGCCGCAGGGATATGGAAGTCCAATACAATGAAGAACTCGGTGAGGTTGAAATTTTTCAGTTCCGCATGGTGGTGGATAAGGTTGAGGACGAACAGACCGAGATATCATTGGAAGAGGCAAGTGCCCTGGACCCCGGTGTCAAGCTGCATGATGAAATCGGGACCAAGATGGAGAACATTTCTGAACTGGGTCGGATTGCCGCCCAATCTGCCAAGCAGGTAATCATCCAGAAGATGAAAGATGCCGAGCTTGATGTCATCTATGACATGTACAAAGACCGTAAAGGTGATATCGTTAACGGCATTGTCCAGAGATTTGAGCGGGGCAACATGATCATCAATCTTGGTCGTACCGATGCCATTCTGCCGCATGGTGAACAGATACCCAAGAGGTCTTTCCGTCAGGGCGACAGGATCAGGGCTCTGTTGCTTGATGTACGCCAGAGCGCCCGGGAACAGCAGCTTGTCCTAAGCCGCACCAGTAATGATTTTCTGGCAAAGCTTTTTGAGATGGAAGTGCCTGAAATTGCCGAAGGTATAGTTAAGATCATGGGAGTCAGCCGTGAGTCGGGCTTTCGTGCCAAGATAGCGGTTTCTTCCAGCGAAACCGATGTGGACCCTGTAGGCGCCTGTGTCGGCATGAAGGGATCCCGGGTGCAGAATGTGGTCCAGGAACTACAGGGAGAAAGGATTGATATTGTGCCCTGGAGTCCGGATCCGGCAAAATATGTTTCCAGTGCCATGTCACCTGCCGAGGTTTCCATGGTTCTGGTTGACGAGGATAAGAAGTCTCTTCTGGTGGTTGTACCGGATGATCAGCTCTCCTTAGCTATTGGCCGGCAGGGGCAGAACGTACGTCTGGCCTCAAAATTGATGGGCTGGAATATCGATGTCAAGAGTGAATCGAGATACGCCAAGCTGGAAGAGGAAGGCTACAGATCACTGCTCAATGTTGAGGGAATTGATGAGGCTGTTGCTGACATTCTCTATGATGCCGGTTTCAGATCAGCCGGTGATTTAAAAGGTTTAAGTATAGAAGAACTTGAAGGCCTGAAGGGCATTAAGCCTGAAAGGGCTGCAAAACTGGCCAAGGCAATAGAAGACTATATGGAATCGGCAGCAGCAGCGCCGATTGCTGAAGAAACTGGAGCAGCACCAGAAACAGAGCCTGAGACCGGTGGGGAAACTTCGGCTACCGATAAGGTCCGGATATATGAACTGGCCAAAGAGGCGGGCATGAAAAGTACGGAGCTGGCTGATAAGCTGATTGAGCTTGGTTATGATATAAAAGGATATAATTCAGCCGTGGACGAAACGACAGCCGCCAAGATCCGTGATGAGGTTTTAAACCACTAGTCTGCCAGCAAAAAAATCAGGACAGCAAACGCGGAAAATAAGAGATTAAGATGCAGCCGATGCGAACCTGCCTGGGATGCCAGCAACGGTTTCCCAAAAATAAGCTGCGGAAATTTGTCTTGTGTAAAGGAGTTGTGGAACTTGACGGTAAAGGGACTGAACATGGCCGCTCAGCATATTGTTGTAATAATAAAAAGTGTTTGACTCTATTTTTCAGGCATAAAAAGAAATTGTCCAGGGCCTTTCGGGTTCCGGAGGATCAAATAAGTATTGAGTTCAGGGACTGGGAGTAAGAAATGAGCAAAACCAGGGTATATGATTTAGCCAAAGAAGCCGGTATGGCAAGCAAGGAGTTAGCCGATAAGCTTATCGACCTTGGCTATAACATAAAAAGTCATAGTTCGACGGTTGAAGAAGACGTAGCGGA
>JAFDBU010000071.1 GCA_019313095.1 Deltaproteobacteria bacterium
CCGACTGAAAGCCTCAGCAGGTCTGCATGGATGGACAGTTTCTGTTTTGTCGGCTCATCAAAGGAGAGGTATTGAGAGGAATAAGGGTGGATAACCAGGGTCTTGCAGTCGCCGAGATTAGCCAGATGGTAAATCATTTTCAGATTATTGATAAACCTGAAACAGGTTTCCTGGTCCCCAAGGCCGAAAGCCATCAGGCCGCAAAAACCCTTGGAGCCGAACTGTTTTCTGGCTGTTTTATGGGAAGAGTTGTTCTCGAGACCGGGGTAGTTGAGCCAGGCAAGTTCTTTGCGTTCCTGCAGGTATCTGGCTACAGTCATGGCGTTTTCCATGTGGCGTTCCATGCGCAGTGCCAGTGTGTCCAGCCCGATCATGGTCAGGTAGGAGTGAAGGGGGGCCTGTGTGGTTCCGAAATTGATGTGATGCTCACGCCAGACTTTATCCAGGTAGGCCAGCGGTCCCTTGCGGTCTATAAAAGGCTTAAGATCAGGAAATCGGCCTGATTCGGCCCAATTGAACCTGCCGCTGTCAATAACGACTCCGCCGGTTGCATCGCCGTGTCCGCTTAAATATTTGGTGGTTGAATGGATGACTACGTCGGCTCCGAGCTCAATAGGGCGGCAGAGGTAGGGGGTTGCCATGGTGTTGTCCACCATAAGCGGCAAACCATGCCGGTGGGCGATCTCTGCAGCTGCAGCAAGATCAGGTACATCCATTTTTGGATTGCCGATAGTTTCCAGCCAGATGAATCTGGTTTTATCGTTTATGGAATTTTCAATGGCAACCAGATCCGTAGATTCCACGAACCTGGCTGTGATATTATACTTTTTGAAAATATTGGCAAAAAGGACATAGCTCGACATGAATAGTGAGTTGCCGGTGACAAACTCATCTCCGGCCCGCAACAGCGCAAGGCAGGCATTGGTGATGGCAGCCATGCCCGAGGCCATGACCACTGCACCCTGGCCCATTTCAAGATCGCATAGTTTTTCTTCCAGAACCCGATTTGTCGGGTTGGTCAATCGCATATAAATATGATCTGTGGTTTTGCCGCCAAATGTCTGACTGAGATTTTCAGCCGTAAGGTGGGCATGGGAGGCAGTCTGAAAGATAGGCGGCAGGGTCGAGCCTTCCCATTTATCCGGGCTTTGTCCTGCATGAATGACCCTTGTGTTGAAATGCTGGTCTTTTTTCAGAGCCATGGAGTGTATTCCTTAAATTGGATTAATTTTTGTGCTATCCAAACAAAACAGGCAGGCGGGAATCAGCCCTCAGCAGGCAGTCCGGCCATTGGTCGATAGCCGGACAAGTAACACAGAGTTAAAACACGCAGAACATACTATCATGGAGTGTTTATGGGTCGTCGCATGGTTGTTTTCAGTTAGAGGTTTGGAGGTTGCTTGCTGAGAGCTGATTCCCGCCTGCCTGTTGTTATTCCATTTATCACTAAATATTTCTTGAGAAAATTTCTTTTTAAAAAGTCTGAGTTGCAGAAAAACACCCAGTAAATAAACAGCTAAAAAATCAGCGGCTGATTTTAATGCTGTGCTGTCAATAATGATTTCAAAACTTCGCATTCCCGGCAGATCTTCATCTTTTTTTGCCAGTTTTGCTGCACCTCTCCTTCACAGATTGTGCCGTTAATAAACCAGCAGAGCTTTCCGGCCTGAAATTCCCAGGCCGGGCACTGCATCTTACGCTTGCGCGGGCATTTTTTAATGGTCCAGCAGGCTTTGGAGCTTGATGCGGCTCCCTGTTTTCTGGCAAGAAGAAAGAATACCTGTCGCTCCACATGGGCCGGGACAGTACGCCAGCCCTGTTCATAACTGTGAACCGCCTTTATTGAAGTGCCGAGTAACTCGGCCAGTTGTTTTTGTGTTTTTCCAAGTATTTTGCGGGCGCGCAAAAACTCTTTGTCATCCATAGTTGGAACCCCTCCAGATTTATGCCAATCAAAAAAACAGTGCCAATGTACCACAATGTGGTATAGGATATCAACCAATAATTTTAAAAAAGAAAAAAAACTCCTACCCCTTTATTTGTGAGGTTTGCGAAGGTTTTTTATGTTTTGGGATAATTATGATTAACTGGGAACGACAACCTGTTTTTAATCAATAGCCGGGTACTGTGCTTAGTTGTCGTATCAGCTGTAGAGTCAACGAAAAATTTTTACGGAGAACAAAAGAGGATGAAAGATCCTTAAATTATAGGGCGGATGCAATGTAATTTGTAAAACAGCAGGCAAAAGAGTATAGTGATTACCTAAAGGAATATTAAATAATACCCTGTAATCTAACGAGAAAATAGGAGATAAACATGAAAGTGTTTATGACTGGCGGTACGGGGTTTCTAGGCGCTGCATTAACTGAAAGGCTTCTTACTGAAGGCCATTCTGTAACTATCCTGACCCGTTCAGCTGAAAATCGTGACCCCGGGCCGGGATTGACCTATTGTGAGGGCAACCCGACACGAAGCGGTCCCTGGCAGAAAGAGGTATCCGGTCATGATGTTGTGATCAATCTTGCTGGTGCTTCAATTTTTCGAACCTGGAATGAAAAGAACAAGAAAGCGATTCACAGCAGCCGCGTCCTCTCTACACGTAAGCTCGTCGAGGCAATTGGCATGTCCACCCGGGAAATATCACTGCTCAACGGTTCTGCGGTGGGATATTATGGCTTCAGGACGGATGAAGAGCTTGATGAGAAATCGCCGCCTGGTGATGATTTTCTGGCCAACGTTGTTAAGGACTGGGAAGCTGAGGCAGTAAGGGCAAAGGAGGCTGGAGCCCGGGTCGTTTTCTGTCGCATGGGAGTCATATTGGGAAGAGACGGTGGGGCCTTGAGTAAAATGGTATCCGTATTCAAGTGGGGCCTCGGGAGTCCCCTGGGGTCAGGAGCACAGTGGTTTTCCTGGATCTCCCTCCATGACCTGGTGAATATTTTTCTTTACCTGATGGAGGACCAAACCATAACGGGGCCGGTAAACTGCACCTCACCTCATCCCGTAACCAACAGGGAGTTGACCAAGGCCCTCGGTAAAGCGCTTCATAGGCCGACAGTTTTGCCTCCTGTCCCAGCCTTTATAATCAGGGGAGTCCTGGGTGAGTTCAGTGATGTCTTTGTCAGGGGACAGAAGGTCATGCCCGGAAAACTGCTGGCTAAAGGCTTTGTTTTTGAGTTTCCGGAAATTGAAGAAGCATTCGTCCACCTGTTAAATTGAGAATTGTCGTCAAACGTGTCTGTCAATCGTTGTTAGCAATGTATTATCGATAATCTTTGATTTTGTTCGTTAATCAACAAATGAGACGACGACACTGACAGATAACTGAGAATTGAAAAACAGAAGGACTCTGCAGTTAATGACTAACGGAGTGGTGGAGTGAAAGCATTCAAGCCTGACACACGATGGGAGACATTAGAGATCCAGGAATGTTACGATCTGCTTGAATGCTCAGAAGCCGGACTCACTAATGATGAAGCAGAAAAGCGGTTGGCGGAAATCGGCCCCAATGTCCTTGCCGCTGAAGAAAAAATCAAGTTTTTCACCATCTGGCTGCACCAGTTTAAAAGTCCCCTTATTTATATTCTTCTCGTTGCGGCTGTCGTTACATTTTTTCTACAGGAATATATTGACATGGCCGTTATCCTGGTTGTTGTCATTCTAAACGCCGTCATAGGTTTTATCCAGGAAGTTAAAGCAGAACAGGGCGTTCGGTCGCTGAAGAAAATGGTGCAGATAAAGGCAAGGGCTTTACGGGACGGGCGTGAGCGGGAAATTCCAGCCAGTCAGCTGGTGCCGGGCGATGTGGTCTACCTGGCAGCAGGGATGCGGGTGCCGGCTGACCTGCGACTTATCTACCAGCTTGATCTCAGGGTTGACGAATCAATGCTCACGGGTGAATCACTGCCATCGGACAAAACAATCGATAAACTACTGGAGGAGAACCTTACACCCGGGGACATGCAAAATATTGCCTTTATGGGGACTACTGTTGTCTACGGCAGGGGTAGAGGCCTTGTGGTTGGAACCGGCAGAAATACCGTTATAGGGGATATTGCAGCAAAGGTGCAGGAGGTACCGTTCGGCAAAGCACCCCTGCAGCAGAATCTTGATAACTTTGCCAAGTTCCTCAGCTGGACCGTTGGCTCCATTTCCCTGTTGATTTTCGGACTTGGTCTCTTTGAGGGTGAAAAGTTAAGCGAGATGTTTATTGCCGCAGTGGCCATTGCCGTTTCAGCCATACCGGAAGGATTGCCGGTCGCAGTCACCATTGCCATGGCAATAGGTGTTAACCGCATGGCGCGTCAGAATGCCATTGTGCGCAGGCTTCCTTCAGTGGAGACCTTGGGAAGCACGACAGTGATCGGTTCTGACAAGACGGGTACGCTGACAAAAAATGAAATGACCGTAAAACTTGTGTATGACGGTCTGCATACCTATGAAATTTCAGGCATCGGCTATGAACCGTTGGGTGTTATAACCCATAACGGCAAGGAGGTTGACATGACCGTATGTCCTGAACTGGAGCAACTGCTCAGGATCGGTATGCTCTGTAATGAGGCTAATATTTATAATGAGGATGATGAATACAGGGTAGACGGAGACCCGACCGAAGGTGCACTCCTTGTTTCGGGCATAAAAGGCGGATTGCAGGTTAATGATGAAGAGACGAAATACCCGCAGCTTGGCATCGTGCCCTTTGAATCAGAGCGCGGTTTCATGGCAACACTGCATGATATGGCGGGTAAAAAAATGCTTTTTGTGAAAGGGGCGCCTGAGAAAATCATCCATTTTGCCATGCAGGATGAAATTGATCCGGAGGTTGAGAAAAAGTTAGCCCAGGTTGCTGTAAATTTCGCTGACCAGGGTCTCAGGGTGCTTGGTATGGCTTATAAGGAGGTAGACCCGCAGACGGGTAATATCTGCCAGGGTGACGTGGAAAGCGGGCTTGTTTTTGCAGGATTGCAGGGCATGATGGACCCGCCCCGGCAGGAAGTGGTGGAAGCTATTAAATTGTGCAAACAGGCAGGGATCAGGACCGCCATGGTTACCGGAGATCACGCCATAACCGCAGGGGCTGTTGCCGGCCAGATAGGTATTGAAGCAGACAAGGACACGGTTCTTGAGGGGCGCCAGATAGAGACGATGGCCGACGAGGAACTGTTTGAAAAGGTCAGGACCACTTCTGTATATGCGCGTGTCGCCCCTGTCCATAAGTTGAGGATTGTACAGCAGCTCATTAATCAGGGTGAGATTGTGGCTGTTACAGGTGATGGCGTCAATGATGCACCGGCTTTGAAGGCAGCGCATATTGGAGTTGCCATGGGCCGGACAGGAACCGATGTGGCCAAAGAAGCTGCAGATATAGTTTTATCAGATGATAATTTTGCCAGCATCGTGGCAGCGATTCGGGAAGGCAGGATTGTGTATGACAATATCAAGAAGGTCACCATCTTCCTTGTTTCCTGCGGTTTTGGTGAGTTGCTGACCATCATAGCCTGTATGCTTTCAGGTCTGCATCTGCCCTATCTGCCGGCCCAGATTCTCTGGCTCAACCTGGTCACCAACGGTTTCCAGGACGTTGCCCTTGCCTTTGAGCCGGGCGAGAAGGGGGTACTTAACCGCAAACCGAGACCAGCAGGGGAGAGAATTCTCTCGTCGATTATGATCCAGCGCACTTTACTTATGGGCTCTATAATGGGGTTTGGCACCTTTATAATTTACTACCTTGAGCTTGCTGCAAAAGTTCCTGTTGAGAGCGCCAGAAGCGTGGCCTTAACTGCCATGGTTTTTTTTCAATTCTACC
>JAFDBU010000072.1 GCA_019313095.1 Deltaproteobacteria bacterium
GTTTGCTTTTTATATATCAAGGGCCATGCCAAAAAAAATATCTTATGATATCAGAGAGATAAAATTATCGCCTGGAAAAGCGTTACCATTCGGTAGCGCGTACAAGACGAGCTTGTTACCAATCGGTAACAAAGGGTGGGGTGTAAAGCAGTCAGTTCGAATTTTCCTGAATAACAGTTCTATTATGTGAAAAAAAAAGTATTATTTAGAGGATGCATTTTGTGAAGCTACCAGGTAATTATAGAACGAGTTGCAGATTTGCAGGAATTTCAATCTGTCTGTTTTTTGAACTAAAATTTCCAGTTTGAGGGAAAATTGAAAAAATGAAACTGCGAACCTGTGTGACGCCAGAGGGCAAATTCATTTACGGCATCCATAAACCGTATTTTAAAACCCTGAACCTGCGGGAAAATGATTCTATACAGGTACTGGGTTTGGATGCAGCTGATAACCCCGTTGACAATAAACCCAATTTCCCTGCCACCGATGTGGAAGAAACGCAGGGGATATGGATCTACGAGATACCAAATCCTTTTCCTTTCCGGGGAGTCACTTATATAGATAGAAGCTGGGCAGATATTAAGGCTGCAGACCCCCTTTCCATTCAACTACCGAAACGACCCCCTACCTCAATGTCAGACTTTTTAAGTAGGATCTTGCGATGTGGTAAAGGCGGTGCTCATGATATTTTGGATGAAGCTTTTGCCGAACTGCCTGAAACAGTACTTATTTCGCTGGCCTCTACCTCAACTGATCCTGAGGATCTGGTCCGCCTTGCAGAGCTAGCATGTGATTTTGTTTATGACCTGGAAGAGGGATTGCCGATTGGCATCCGTTACAGTGTGGACACGAAGGGTAGACGGAAACCAAAGATCAAAAATCATGATCTTTTTGAGGTATTGGTCAATAATATATTCCTGCCTGACATCTACAAGGAGGTAATGGTACTCCGGCCAGGGGCGCAGGGGGAAAGTGAGATCGTAGGAGAGTGGCCTGCTGACCGTGACAGCCATGTCTTTGAATACCTCAGGCGCAACAGTTATATTCCCTGGGGCCATTACGCCTCAAACATAGCCAACGACCTGGTACGATACTCTATTGTCGATCTTTCTGATTATGATTTTGAAGGACTGCGGCACCTGTACTACCAGCGTACATATATCAGGCTGGCTGAACAGCTGGGTATACAGATGGACACCAGGCGCAAATGTTTGACAATAAATGAGTTGGAAGAGCTCAGGAAAGAGATTATAAAGGAGCTTGAATTACAGGGAACGTCATCGTTACGTTTTGACGCCACCCTATGGGGCTGGAACTACGGGTTTGATTTTGCAGCCAGTGGTTATCGGCTTCATGCCTCGCACCAGCAGATCCACCAGCAGTATTCCATGATACCAAAAGAGGTAGCAGTATCGATTGCAGATGAAGAGATGATGCCTTCATACAGCTGCGGGGACCTGGTGGCTGATTTTGTGCGGTCCTATCAAAATGAGCACGGCAGCAGTTTCTTTGCTGATTATCTTGCAGCTATACGGAGCAATAACAGGATGGATGGAAAGTCAGGGCGCCAGGCTGACCTGATAGTCTTTGAAGACGAACATATCGTGATTTTTGTTCCCAAGGCCCAGACCTCCCAATGGGAACTGCAGCTTATGACTTTGGGGCCCGTTGGTAATATTCTGGAGGCAGACAACAATGTCCGTAAAGCAGTCAACCACGGCATCCTGACTGCCGTACGGGTGTTAACTTGTCTGGGTGGGGAGTTAGTAACAGTTATCGAGTTTTCCAAGAGAATAGGAATCAGGGATATAGACCAGCGTTTACTGTATTCTTTCCTGCCGAAAATCCCTTATTCGCTGGGAGCTTTCTCCGAAGCCGAACACCGCTATATTAACGGTCACTACCCGGAGGATTTTGCCATTGCCTGCAGGTTGCAGCTAGAAAGTCAATAGTCTGCCCATTTTGCTGCATCATAAAAAGCCTGTTTTCTCAAATCTCTTGTGGTAAGATGTCCAACTTTTCAAAATCGGGAAGCTATTAACAATAAATTACGGAAGCAGCTATGATAAAAAAAGGTTATTACGGACACTGGGGAGGGGCCTTTATCCCTGAAATCCTCCATGAGACGTTTAAAGAGCTCACCTCCTATTTTGAGGAAGTAAAAGAAGATAATTCCTTCTGGGAGGAATATCTTCAGATTATGTCCAGTTATTCCTGCCGTCCGACCCCTCTGACATACGCTGAGAACCTCAGCAACCGCTTTGGCGGTGGCCGGATCTACATTAAGCGTGAAGATCTCAACCATACCGGGGCACATAAGGCAAATAACGTTATGGGCCAGGGACTTCTGGTCAAGCGCATGGGAAAAAAGCGGGTTATTGCCGAGACAGGTGCCGGCCAGCATGGAGTTGCTACAGCCACCATGGCTGCCAAGTTCGGCTTTGACTGTACCATCTACATGGGTGAAGAGGATGTCCAGCGGCAGCGGCCTAACGTGTTCTGGATGGAAAAAATGGGTGCTACTGTAGTGCCGGTAACAGACGGCTCAAGGACTTTAAAGGATGCCATAAACGAAGCATTTCGTGACTGGGTGACCAATATGGACTCCACCCATTACGTTCTTGGCACGGTTTGCGGCCCTCATCCCTTTCCCGAGATGGTGGCCTGGTTTCAGTCCATTATTGGCCTGGAAGCCAGGGAGCAGATCCTGAAATCGTTCGGCAGGCTGCCGGCCCGGGTCTATGCCTGCGTGGGCGGCGGTTCAAATGCTATGGGTATCTTCCAGGGATTTCTGCAGGATGAACAGGTAGCTCTTGTGGGTGTTGAAGCTGGCGGAAAAGGCTTGACAAGCCGGGAACATGCGGCGCGTCTGGCCGGCAGTGATGCTTCTCCGGGGGTGGCTCAGGGATATAAGACCATGTTTTTGCAGGATTTCGATGGTCAGATGCTTGATACGCATTCTGTTGCCGCTGGATTGGACTACATAGGCGTTTCTCCTATCTTAAGTGATCTGTGGGAGAAGGGCAGGGTGCGTTTTACTGCGGCAACTGACACAGAGGTCATGGAAGCACTTGAACTGACCATGAGAAATGAAGGCATTATTCCGGCCCTGGAGTCTGCGCATGGTTTTGTTCAGGCTTTTAAGGAAGCTGCTGACCTTGATAGTGACGAGGCGATTATCATTAATATGTCCGGTCGCGGTGATAAGGATATTTTCACAATTGCCAATGCCTATGGCGACCCGTCATGGAAAGAGTTTATCATTGAGAGGGCTGAGCAGTACAGGAAAGGGTGATATATACTGGAGTACCGGGGTATAGGAGCAATGTATAAAAAAATACCCAACATGCCATCACTCAAATAATATATGAGAATTTGAAAAATGCCAACACTTGAAAACAAACTACGAGAAACATTATCCCAGAAGCAGATTCTCCTCATGACCCACCTGGTGCTTGGTTATCCCTCATTTGAGGTGAATCGTGAAGTTATTCGCCAGATGGTTGAAAACGGCGTAGACCTGATCGAACTGCAGATCCCTTTTTCAGAACCTGTAGCTGACGGCCCCATGATCCTGAAGGCAAACCAGCAGTCAATAGCCCAAGGTGCCAAGGTTGAAGAATGTTTGAAATTTGCTGAAGAAGTAACAGCGCAATTTCATATCCCCTTCCTGTTCATGACCTATTATAATATTCTCTTCAAGTATGGACTTGAGGAGTTCATCAGCCGTGCCTATAACATTAACATAAAAGGTTTTATCATTCCTGATCTGCCGCCTGAAGAAGGAAAAGAATATCTTGAACAGGTAAAAAAACGTGACCTGGCGCCGATTCAGATATTTGCGCCCACTTCAACACTGGAGCGTATGCAACTGCTGGCAGGCAATGGGGCAGGATTTATCTACTGCGTAGCCCGCCGCGGGGTGACGGGTAAAAAGACTGACTTTGGCCAGGATTTTGACGAGTATATCAGGCGCTGCCGCAATGCAACAAGCTTGCCCCTGGCAGTCGGTTTCGGTATTCGGTCAAAGAAGGATGTCGACTTTCTTACCGGTAAGGCTGATATTGCCGTTATTGGAACCGAAACTATCCGCCTGGTAGATGAAAGAGGTCCTCAAGCTGTTGGTCCCTTTATTGGAGGCTTGCGCTAGAATCGCTGAAAGAAGATTCCCGGAAACCCGGTTTTGCCTTTTTTATTTTTGGGTGGATTTATAGAGCTTTTCAGGGTGTGACTAGGTACCAGACATCTCCTATCCCATCCCCGAAGGTATCACCTGGAAATTTGTCATTTTTAAAATAGTACAGCGGCATACCCTTGTAAGTTGTCTGCTGTCTGGAGTCAGTTCTTGTTATGACAGCAAAATAGCTTGGTTCCAGGCCATCTTCCACTGCAGCGGGATCAATATAGAAAGGGGGCCAGTTGACCGCGCAACCCTCTATGCAATGACTGTTATTCATTTCATCCTTGGTGAAACGGTAAAGCGTCATACCCTGACCATCGGAGAGATATTTCCCGACACCCTCCTTGACCATGACTTTGAGTCCGACCTTTTCAACTGCTTCTGCTACGGGTTGCCCAGATGATAATAAGACACCGCTTATGATGAATCCCAAAATCAGCACCAACTTTATTTCATTGAACGTGTTTCTCATGCAGTAATCTCCGGAATACTTTTTATGTGCCTGAATCATTTCGGGCCAGGTACTTAGCGAGAAATCAGTTTCAGTTTTTTATATTAGCAGAAAAAGTTCCAATAGTAAATTAACTGAGAGAAGATACTGCCTGAGGGGCGGATACCCCTGAAAATAAGAAAAACTGCCAGGAGGCGGGTCCGATAATCTTCCTTTAAAGATTTAATAGAGTAATGTTTGGTTGTTTACGGTGTAACAACATACCAGACATCTTTCAGGCCATGTCCGTTGGTGTCACCCGGAGTGTTATCATTGATGAAATAATAAAGCGGCATACCTTTGTAAGTTGTCTGCTCGCCGCCATCCTTGCGGGTTATGATGCCAAAGTCACTGGCTTCGCAACCCTCCACA
>JAFDBU010000073.1 GCA_019313095.1 Deltaproteobacteria bacterium
ATATCCTCTTTATGGGAGGCCAGTGAATGTTTCGCAGCAGCCATCTCATGATTGTTTCTTAGAGCTTCTGCCACTGCCGCCCGGAGGGTCATTGTCTCTTCAGCAGCAGCTTGTTCGGGCATATGTGTGAAAAAAGAAATTGCAAGAAGAAAATATACCAGCCCTTTGCTGAATAAAATCCTGTGTCCCAGCAGCATAATTTACTCCTTAATAGTACAAAATAATCCCTGCATGGTTTCGATAAGCCTGGTAACCCTGTCATCAATTATCCGGTTGTAAATGAAATTCGCCTGCCTGCGGCTGCCGACAATTCCCTGGTGGCGCAGTATGGCAAGATGCTGGGAAATATTGGCATCCGTAGTTTTTATGGCCCTGCTGATTTCACCCACGGTCATTTCATTATCCTTCAGGAGGCAGAGAATTTTAAGCCTGAAAGGGTGTGAAATGGACTTCAGCAGTGCGGCAAGATCAGCAATCTGTTTCATATTCATATGCCTCTCCAGGGAAATTTAGAATTTAAGCTAATGCTTAAATATATTCTTGTAAAGGGGGTGCGACAAAATTACGCGTCAAAAAATATTTCTTTAGTTTTAACACGTTATGACAAGTATGAAGTTTTGGAAAAAAACAATCACAAGTTAAAGGTAGGTCTTAATGGCCTGGTAAAATTTGTCGGCCATTATTTTATAGCCTGCCGCATTGGGGTGAATGGTGTCGTGCATCAGTTTCTGGTTGCCCATGATGCCGCCGAGAATATCCGGCACGAGCAACGCTCCGGTATCGTCCGCCAGTTGTTCATATTCTTCGTCATAGCCGCGGTCCCAAAAAAGCAGCTTTATGCCACCGATAACGACGAGGGCCCCTTCGCCCTGAATGGCTGCAACTATTTCCCGCAGGTTTTTGAAGGCAATTTTTTTGTCCACTCCGTTTTTCAGGTCATTGCCGCCAAGCGTAATCAGGACAAGGCGTGGAGACCGGGACAGGACATCCCTCTCCAGCCGCAGCAGGGCTCTGGCCGTAGTGTCACCCGGAATTCCGGCATTAATCACCGGCTGCCCGATCACTTCAGAGAGGCAGGCCGGATAGCTCTGGCCGGGTGGAGCGCCGGTTCCGAATGTCAGGCTGTCGCCAAAACAGATTATATTCACCCCGCTTAAGGTGACAGGTTCAGGTAAGTTGCAGCCGGTCAATCCTAAAAAAAAACAGGTCGAGAGCAGAACAGCAAAGAAACGAAACAAATAGAGAGACATAATCAGAAAGCAGCAACCAGGGTCAATTGAAAGGCCACATCTGCAGCGGTTAAAGTCCCTATATCCTCAGCAACCGAAAGGTCGAGGTAAAAATCGTCTGTAAAAACAAGACTGACTCCTGTGGTAAGTTGAAAGGCGGGGTCACCCAAATCCTTGAGTTCACTGTCGTAAAGAGCTGACAATGCATCAAGCTGCAGTTTGAGGTGGATAATTTTTGTGGCTTTCCAGCCAAACCCCGCTCTACCGGAAATGACAAAGTTTTTCTTGATATCCCCCAGGGCTCCTTCCATATCTCCCAAATAAAGGCCTGCAAATCCACCATATAAAGTGATGCGGTATTTTCCGAGGCTGAGAGGGTCGTTCAGCATCAGCCCTAAAGAGAAGTCATAGCCTCCGCTGCCGGTCAATCTGGCGTAATCACCGGTCGGAAGTTTCAGCTCGGCACTGAAAATAAGAGTCCTGTTATTCCATGGTTTGGTAAAAGCGCCATTCACGCGTATGTCGCCAGGACCATTTTCAGGACCTGAGAGTTCAAACAAGGTGGTTCCCCCTGATTCATATGATATGTGCATCTGGTCGCTGTTGGCTTTTGTCCTGCCGTTTTGGGGCAGGTTGAGAAAATCATGCCAGCCATAAATAAAGTCATCGAGGAAGCCTTCGCCATGTCTTACATAAGGCACTTCCAGGGACAACTGTAAATTATCCCGCAGGCCGTAATTTACAATGAGGCTGGCGCGCAGGGTTTCACAGTCAGTTGCCAGCTGTTCGCTGAAGCCAATTGTGTTACTGTATGTGTTGCTGAGGTTCGATATTAAATTTAATCGCCATTTGCCTGCCTCCGTCAGCTGGCTGTTATCAAGAGAGGGAAGTCCGAAAATCTGTTTGAATGGAAGCTGGTTGATGTTATGAAAGGCGCGGATTTCAGCTGCTTCTCCGAAATAAAGCGGTGACTGCAAGGCAACTGACAGGATGATAATCATTATTGATCTGTTCATTTTCGCCTCGCCATATCTATTTTTCTGGCAATTGCCTATTCTTTTCGGGACCTGTAACCAACCAATCTAAGGGTTTATTTACAGGAAACGCCTGGTTTCGATGTCTAAAATAGCCCAATTACAATGTCAAGTAAAAATCAGGTGAAGTTTTTTAGGTATTTCTACAGATAAGGCTTGACCTCAGAGTGTCATTATTGAATAGTATCTGCTGTCGGGAATGATTATTGATTTTTGTCACGGTGATGGAATTTACTATCTGATAATTTTTTACAGGCGAGGTGGACTCATGAAGATTACGATTGATAGAAATGTAGTTGAATTTACCCCTGAAAATGCAGGGGAAACAGCTTCAATGGAGACATTGTGGCGGATTCTAATTGACTGCGTCAATGAAACAAAAAATCTGACGCCGATCGGTGAGTTTGTCCCGATAAAACAGAACCTGGCTCGTTTTACCATCGAAGGATTACCAGGCGGCAAGACCGTCAAGTCTGAACAGGTCTCAGAAGAAGACTGTACCTATATCTGCGAGATCTGCAACAAATATATGAATGTAAAAAAAGGCCAGGAAATTCCTTTATGCTGTGGCAGGGTGATGGAAGCAATCGACTGATCTGAGTAGGAACAGCGAACGTTTATGCCCAATGGTTGAGGGCGCTTACCTGCCGCGGGGAGCTTCAATATCTTCCGTGCATTAAACTATTAATAGGGGCTTAATAACACATTAAGCCCTTATTAATTCTACAGATTTCTCCATCTCTTGACATAAGAGGTTTCACTTGCTAGGGTATTATGCACTGTTTTAAGAATAGTAGATAATTGCAGTGAATCATGTTTTTTTGTGCTTGGAAACCGATTTTGACAAAAACCATTTGGAATTCCAAGACGTTTTAAATCAGGAAATTTTACTGCTACGCCTTTTTCTCCGAAAAGCCTCATTTTTAGTGGGTTTCTGTTTAGTGTAGCAGAAAGATTGAGCAGGTATTTCCCCATTAATTGTGCCTGCTATCTCCCCGCAGATTAAAACCTGTCGGAAATTAACTGATATTTTTTCTGTCCGGAAGTTTTGAGGGATGAAAAGACAAACCGTGACATTGATTTGCCCGGTTAGGGTAATTTCCAGCGGACACCGAAGGAGACCGTTATGAGTAAGAAAAAGATTGCAGACAGCATTATTATCAGAGTTGGCGGTGGTATTAGAGAAGTTCCGCGTGAACCTGGTGAAGTCGTAGAGTTCCAGGATTCCGTTCACCTGGAGCCCGGCTTTGAGCAGCAGGAAGATACGTCTCCCTTTGGAATTGATGGTGGGGCAAATCTGAAAATCGGTTCAAATAAGATTATAAACTGATATCTGAGTATATTTTTTAATTTGTCGTCTGCGGCTGTCATACAGGGGCAAGAGACGAAAAATCCTAACAAAGAAGACCTTCAGACAATTACAGTGTGGGATCCAGGCATGGACCGCTGTGGTATCTTCAAGCTTTATCCAGTAATAACAAAATTTTGACTTTAAAAAAATCAGCGATCAGGCTGAAAACTTTTATATTACGGTCCCGCAGAACTGCGGTTCGGCATATATGTTATTTGTATTTATCAGGTTTTACAGTTAATTCGGTTCCTGCATAATTTTTTAAGAATATCCTATATTGAGTTATTTATAAACTGTAATAGAGCTGCTAGTTTGCCATATGGGGTTTGTTCCGTGATCCGGCACAAGGGTACAAGCAAAAATGCAAACTCAAGGTAAAATCGACTTCAGCCAGCCAGCGTCAGATACACTGCATGCAGCAATATCAGGGGGCTGGCACATAAACGGAAAGCTTCCGGCTGCTGTTGAGGTGCTGGGTCGGTTTGATGCTGATTCAGGTATTAAAAACCTTGTCATTGATGCTGCAAAGGTGACAGCTTGGGACAGCAGCCTTCTCATCTTCATCAGAACACTTACAAAAGAATGTCAAAAAAGAGACATTGGCATTAAGATGCGGGAGATACCAGACGGAATACAGCGTCTGCTGCATCTTGCTGCAATTGCTCCTGAACAGAAAGAGGCTTCCCAAAAGCGGAAAAGCAGAGCATTTCTTTATATGGTGGGCGAAAATGCAGTCAATTTTGTTACCTCAAGCATACAGATACTCAGCTTCATTGGTGAGGCCACCCTTTCATTTTTTAATTTTCTCCTAGGCAGGGCCCGTTTCCGCCGCATTGATCTTTTGATTTTCATTGAAGAGTGCGGGGCAGACTCGCTGCCCATTGTGACACTCATAAGTGTACTGGTGGGATTAATCCTTGCCTTTGTCGGCGCAGTACAGCTCAAATTATTCGGAGCCCAGGTATATGTGGCGGACCTGGTTGCAATTTCCATGGCCCGTGA
>JAFDBU010000074.1 GCA_019313095.1 Deltaproteobacteria bacterium
AATCTGAAATCCGCAGGGACAGTTCCAGCAGAATAACTGTTCCCTCTGACAGCAATGACACTTAAAGTTTTTTTTACGTCGTCGCCTGGATTCTTTTTTTTCGGCAGACATTTTCATTCAAAGCCCCTGTTCAGTAAAAACTGTTTCCGGAAGAATTTAAATATCTTTGCCCCATTCTGGATATTTTGGCTCCAACTCCTCCTCCAGCCAACCTAGATATTCCCTATTGCCATTTGTAATTGGTGTAGCAATGATTTCCGGGACTTCATAGGGATGAAGGCATTTAATGATTTTTTCCAGTCCGGCAAAAAGATCATTTCTGCTTTTTATGAGGCAAAGATACTCCTGAGCAGTATCCACCCTCCCCTGCCACTGAAAATAACTCGTCATGGGGCCGTATATCTGAACGCAGGCCGCAAGGCGCTTTTCAACAAGAGTTTTGGCAATTTTTTCCGCATCATCAATGTGTTCCACCGTTGTCAGAACCTGTATATACTCGGTCATAATTTCTTCCCCATAATTTCAGACGGTTATTTTTTCCCAGTAATAAAAACTTATCATATATGATAAACTGTAGAAATAAAGCAGGCCATAATTAATGAACAAAACTGTAAACTTGTTCAGCTGAACAAACATGGAATATCTCACTGTTGAAAGTCATGCCGGCACAAAGGCAGAAGAGCATCCACTCCGCTTTTTTAGTAATAAACGGAAAATTGAAATAACTTCCATAGAAAAGCGCTGGCTGACACCGGACGGCAGATGTTTTACGGTTACCGGCAATGACGGCTGGCTGTATATCTTGAAATATAACCCAGAGAATGACATATGGAGCCTGGTGGCAATAGACAGACCATAAGACAGCAGATTGTGAGTCTGCTGAGCTCTGATGAATTAACCGTACGTGATCTTTCTCAGGCTGTCTCCATCACTGAGAAAGAGGTGATGAACCATTTAGGCCATATAGAAACGTCAGTCCATAGCCAGGGTAAAAAACTTTTTGAAACCCCTTATAAATGTCTTTCGTGCGGTTTTGTTTTTGAAAAGCGAACCCGATTCACCAAACCGGGCCGTTGTCCGGAGTGCAAAAATTCACACATACAAACTGCCCGTTATCTTATCAAAAAATGTCACTAAGTTTAATTTGAAGAGATCATAACATGAA
Organism: Deltaproteobacteria bacterium; assembly: GCA_019313095.1. Lineage (GTDB taxonomy): Bacteria > Desulfobacterota > Desulfobulbia > Desulfobulbales > BM004 > BM004. The sequence goes on from JAFDBU010000074.1 coordinate 1,166, forward strand.
CTACTGTAACTATTGCCCCGGTTATTGCTGTTACAGGCTTGACGGATCAGTCCTGTTGATTGATGCGGATGATATAAACCGCCTCGCCAGGCATTTTTCCATCTCTGATGGAGAGGTCCGGAAACGTTTTATGGAAAACCGCTATACTTTAAAGGTAGAAGATGATGGCTCCTGCATCTTTCAGGCAAGAAACAGAATGATAAAAAGATGTACCATACATGCTGTCCGACCGATGCAATGCAGAAGGTTTCCCTATAGTGATGCATGTCCTTACCTAGAAAGAGAGGATTTACTGGCCACAATTCAACCCCGTGTAGAAAAAAGTCTGCAAAATCACTGGCTGAAAAAATCACAATCTGAAAGTGCCTGAACCGAACACGATGTTTTCCTACCAGAAAAGCGGCCGTTATTTTGCCCAGACTGCTCAGGGGCTGGAGGACCTTGCCGAGAAAGAACTGCAGCAATTGGGAGCCCGAGATATAAAGACGGCCTTCAGGGGATTTTATTTTTCGGCGGATACGGCAACGCTCTACCGTCTCAATTACTGTTCCAGACTTTTGAGCAGGATTTTAGCACCCCTTATCCGTTTTGACTGTCATTCGGACAAATATTTATATAAAACAGCCAGCAAAATTAACTGGCCAAATCTTATTGACCTGGAAAATACATTTGCCGTTAAGGCTAATGTCTCTCACAGCAATATTACCCATTCTCAATATGCTGCACTCCGTCTTAAAGATGCAATCGTTGATGTATTCAGAAAGAAGACCGGCAAGAGACCAAATGTGGATTCCAGAGACCCGGATGTTCTCTTCAACCTATACATTCAAAACAATAAGGCTACCATCTATCTTGACACCTCAGGGTCGTCTCTGCACCGGCGCGGGTATCGCCAAAAATCAATTGAGGCGCCCATGCAGGAAATTGTTGCAGCTGCCATTGTCAATCTGAGTGGCTGGAACGGCAACAGGCCTCTTATAGACCCCATGTGCGGCTCGGGAACCCTGCTTTGCGAGGCTATGATGCATTACTGCAGGATTCCTGCATCATTTTTAAGAAAAAAATTTGGCTTTACATCTCTTCCTGATTTTGATGCTGAAATTTGGTCTGCTGTTAAAAACAAGGCAGATAGCGAGATGCAAGATCTGCCAACCGGACTTATCAGCGGCAGTGACAAGTCAGCTGCTGCTGTGGCAGCTGCAAAAACGAATACAGAATGTTTTGTCCAGGGTGCTCATATAGCACTTGCCGTTAAGACCCTGAAGGATATAAAATCAGTGGAAAATTCAGTTATCATCTGCAATCCAACTTATGGAAAGAGACTTGAAACCGATGAAAATATTAATGAGTTTATGAAACAGCTGGGTAACTTTTTAAAACAGAGATGTAAAGGCTCTGATGCTTATATATATTTGGGCAATCGCCAACTGTTAAAAAGTATTGGCCTTAAACCCGCCTGGAAAAAGGTCCTCATCAGCGGCGGCCTGGATGGACGCCTTGTCAAATACAACATCTACTGAAAAGGTTTGAATTTTACTACATCTGATATTAATAACAGCTCCAACAGGCAG
>JAFDBU010000075.1 GCA_019313095.1 Deltaproteobacteria bacterium
CCTCAAACCTTTCAGGGACTTGGAAAAGCAGGGTTTCATTGTTACCCGGCTGCCGGTTGACCGGCAAGGACTGGTCGACCCAGAGCAGCTTTCTCAGGCCATCCGCCCTGACACCCTGCTCATCTCCATCATGCTGGCCAACAACGAGTTCGGTACCATTCAGCCCATAAAGAAGCTGGCAAAAATTGCCAAAGAGCAAAGAGTGCTATTCCATTCTGATGCGGTACAGGCTATAGGCAAGATAGAAGTGGATGTCCAGGAACTTGATGTTGACCTGCTCTCCCTCTCCGGCCACAAGATGTACGGTCCCAAGGGGATCGGTGCCTTGTATATTAGAAAAGGCATTGTCGTTGACCCGTTGATTCACGGCGGCGGCCAGGAGCTTGGGCTGCGCTCCGGCACCGAAAATGTTCCCGCCATCGTTGGCTTAGGAAAGGCATGCGAACTGGTTGCGAAAGGACTCCGGGCTGGTGATCCGGATAAAATAGCAAAATTACGTAATTACCTGGGTGAAAGAGTCTTGGCAATGATCCCGGAAGCCTGGAAAAACAACCCGGATTTTTACTGTCTGCCGAATACCTTAAATCTAACCTTGCCCGGGATTAGAGGTGAATCCTTGGTCTTGCTTCTGGACCGGCAAAACATCTTCATATCCTCCGGCTCAGCCTGCAAGTCAGGAAGCCCCGAGCCCTCCCATGCCCTACTGGCTCTGGGACTCAGTACGGAAGAAACCCACTGCACGGTCCGCTTCTCCCTCGGGGCCTCCACTACCCGGGACGACATAGACTATACTGTCGAGGCCCTAGAGGAACTGTTCCACAACAGCCTGGGAGACATCCGTTTTGTGCCCTGCCGATGAACAGAACTGATGAAGTGTCGAAAAACCTGAAAAAGGAATTTAATAAATAGTGATCTAAGGAGACCGAAAATGAAAATAATATCTCGTCCCCAGGTGGAAAAGACTATGCGCAAACAGTTGCTGGACCTGCTGGACGGAAAAAATGCCCATATGTCCTTTGACATGGTCATAGCCGATATGGATACTGGGGCTATTAACAGCAAGTTGCCCCACTTCAACTATTCGATCTGGCATCTCCTTGAACACATGCGGAGGGCCCAGAAGGATATTCTGGAATTTATCAAGAATGCTGATTACGAAACCCCGCCGTACTCCGAATTCTGGCCTGACCAGGATGAAACGGCGGATGCCCAGCAATGGCTTGAGTCCACGGCCCAATTCCGGGACGGCCTTGATGAAGCGCTTACCATGGTGCAGGATCAGGAAATCAATTTTTTCGGCCCCATACCCCATGCCCCTGAATACACTATTTTTCGGGAGATCCTTTTAATCGCCGACCATAATGCCTACCATCTCGGCGAGCTGATGACAATGCGCCAGGTTCTGGATATCCTGCCACCCGAGAAATGGTAGCCTGAATTTATTCGATACCTAATTTTCAATTTTGATCTAAATTTATTGGACTAGAGAAATTTAAGAAGACGAAAAACAGTTTAATAAACATTAGAAAATAAGAATATTTTAGAAATATATTCAATTAAATAAAGTAAAGTTAGGGAGGCATTTAAACGATTTAATTTAGAGAAAGGATGTTATGGTATTTATGACGGTATTTTGCAAAAACAGAAATATAAAAATTGTTATTTTATAGATATTATAGGCAGAAATTTAATGGCCGTGGCTCCACCAAAAACAATTCAGAGAAATCTGGTTAATTTAAAACCCTGAAATCCTTTATTGGACTCAGGGTTTTTCTTTTCTAAAAACGTCTGGATAAAGCTCATGGCAGCCCGCCATAAATGACTAAATTTATTAGTCTATTTATTGATTTTCTTTGCTTCGAAAATTATATTTTATAAGGAATACTGACTGTATTTCGGATCCTGCGGTCTCCATGGTATAAATGTTTTATTCCTGAGTACTTTTCTTCAAAATGCCTGCGATTCTATCTTCTTCATATTGGGCAAAAACCAGATACCTTTCTGGTCCCCCCGGAACTAAAGCATCAAAGGGGTAACATGTGACTAAGGTAAGAAGGGGAATATCTGTTTCAATATTCATATCAAGTACCGCTTCATCAATTATCTGCGTTGCAACAATCTTGTAAGGCACCATGCTTCCCTCACGTGTCTGAATTGTAATTCTATCCCCAAGTTTTACTCTTTCAAGAAAACGAAATGTTGTGTCTTGATGTCCACTGATTATTGCATTGCCTGGCTGGCCGGGAAGGGAGCTCAGCATCATGTGGCCAGGCCCGAAAGCAAGCACATTTCCTGAGTCCCCTTCCAGTACGACCAGATCTATTTCATGTTCCGGGACAATCATTCTGGCAACAGGCCAGGTATCCGCCCATGGCCAGGGTTTTACACTATCTCCCTTTTCTATCGTCTTCTGCCATGAGGAGTGAAGCAGATATTTGGCAAGTCCTGCCTTGGCATGGATATATGTTCCTTTCCCGGTCAAAAAAAGACCGCTTAACGAGAGGATAAGAGCAACATATTTGAACAGTTTGTTCTTTAACATGGCCTTTTCCATTCCCTGGCAGCAAGGAACCAGGCAACGAGAGATAAAAACAGGGCAAGAGCGCCTAGAATAAAGCAAAGTTCAGCGACAGTAGCTGTTTGTGGTAGATCGTAAACCTTGTTGTACTGCCAGCCTTTTGGCAAATTTGTCTTTGCCATTTTACTGTTCATGTTTTCGTGTTCCGTTCTTGTTGGTGTCACGTCAATGGCAACAAGGCTTGTGAATCTGCTCACCAGATGATGCTGCAGTGCTGTTACAATGACATTTTCTCTAACTTCGTCTTTATCTGCCCCTCCATCGAGGGAGACCAGCAAGGATTTTATCTTCTGCCGTGCCCAGAGAGTTGAAATGCCTGCACCCCCTCCTGCTTTTCTGGAGTTTATCTCTGCTTCCCAGTACCTACCCGCGTAGTATCCTGACAATACAAATTGCTCCGGAATACCCTCAGTTTTGGCGACAAGTGTCACTGGCTCACCAGGATAAAGATCAGGGATTGGGTCAGGGAACATTTCTACATCAGCCTGGTTTGAAAGGGAAAGCCTGATGTCTGTAAGCAAGGGGTTTTCCAGTTTCCTGTAAAGCTCTTTCATGCGTTCCTGAACCTCTTTGACATTACCGATATATGTGAAAATCCCTTTCCCGCGCTCTGCTATGTTTCGCATGAAGTAACTGTTCGGTGCCGAGCCGATGCCCACAGTGAAAATCCTGCTGTCCCCCAAACGCCCTCTCACAATCTTAAAAAGTTGCTGTTCATTCCCCACAGAACCGTCTGTCAGGAAAATTACCTGGCGGATCCTGTTGAGATTCTTGCCGCCATCAAGCGCTTCATACAAAGCAGGTTCGATTTCAGTGCCGCCTGTTGCTTCAA
>JAFDBU010000076.1 GCA_019313095.1 Deltaproteobacteria bacterium
AAATCCCCGCCAGAATGCCGCCGGCATTGTTTGTTTTGTAGCCCTTCTGGGTTATGGGATCGTTATTTTCCGAACCGAGCAACTTCGCCGCTTTGAATCCGGCCCCGATCTCCACACCTTTTACCGCCCCTATAGACATAAGGGCCTGGGCCAGTGCAGCATCAAGTTTATCAAAGACAGGTTCTCCAAGACCGGCAGGACAGCCGGTGGCCTTGACTTCAACAACGCCACCCAGGGAGTCCCCTTTTTTCCATATGGTGTTGATGAGTTCTTCCATTCGGGCTGCAGCTTCTTTATCCGGACAGCAAAGCCTGTTTCCGCTTATCTCCTTCATATTACGCCTGTAGGTGGCAATATCTCCCATGGCCACAGTATAGGCAATGACTGAAATATCATTTTCAGCCAGCACTTTTCTGGCCACAGCCCCTGCAGCTACTCTGGCAGCTGTTTCCCGGGCTGAGGCCCTGCCGCCGCCACGGTGATCCCTGATGCCGTATTTTTCCAGATATGTCAGATCACCGTGTCCGGGGCGGAGGATATTCTGCAAGTGATCATAGGCTTTGCTCTGGGCGTCCCTGTTATAAATTACCAATGAAATGGGGGTACCGGTGGTCAATCCATCAAATGTGCCGGACAAAATCTCAACCTGGTCCGGTTCCTTGCGCGGACTCTCGCCGGCGCCCTTTCCCGGCCTTCTTTTTTCCAGGTCTTTCTGGATATCTGCAACATCAAGCTCCATACCCGGCGGACAACCGTCAATGACGGCACCTAGCGCCGGACCATGTGATTCGCCCCAGGTGGTGACCCGGAATACTTTGCCAAAGGTGCTACCAGCCATTGTATTGTGTCCTCACAGCTAAAAAATAGGATCCGTTCTTTCCCGTTGTTTTCGGCAGCGCGAAAAGACGTGCACAAAAGTTTATTCTTCTTCTTTAAGCTTCTTTAAAATTATCTCAGCAACCTCTTCCGGTTTTTTTCCTTCCGTGTCAATAGTGAGATCTGAACTCTTTTCATACAGGGGCTGCCGCTGGCTTAAAACCATGGCAATTTCATCCATGGTGCCCATTTCGGTCAGCGGCGGCCGCTGGTCCTCGGTATCGCCGTCAGCGGCAAGCCGCCGGCAGATCGTTTTTATATCTGCAGTCAGCAGGACAACCAGCGCATCCTGGCGCAACTTTGACCAGGCCCTTTCATGCATGACAGAGCCGCCGCCTGAAGCAATGACCTTATTTCTGCTCCGGGCCAGTTCCAGAAGCAGATTTTCCTCTTTCCTGCGGAAGAGGTCCCAGCCCCCCCTGCCAACCATTTCACTTATTGTTTCACCCTGCCTTTTCTCAATGGTCTCATCGGTATCGATAAATCCAAAGCCAAGCATATCAGACAGGATTTTGCCGATGGAACTTTTACCAGTCGCCCGATAACCGGTTAAAATTATCTTTTCCTTTTGAAATTTCATAGAAAAACTATTTAAGTTGTTTTCAGTCAGGGTGTCAAGCAAGGACTTGCCCTGAATGAAACTCGAAAATGGGGAAAATACATGAGTGATGCAGGTGTTATCCTGGCAGTGATGGCGGGGGTTTTGATCGGAATTGTCGGCGGATTGCTGATGCTGACCGGTAAAAATCGACGGATGGCCGAATTAAAGGACTCGATCCGGGATTTTGAAGAAGACGCTGCCGCTTTGCGGGAAAAGCTGGATACCGAAGTAGAGCGCAGGGCTGCTGCCGAGGAAAAAAGCTCCAGACTTCCGGGGCTTGAACAGGGGCTGGAAAAGGCGGCACAGGAAAATACAGCCCTGCAGGCAAAACTGTCCGAGCTGGAGACCAGGCTTGAGGATGAGCGTAAGAATACAGACGAGAAGCTTGCCCTGCTGCAGGAGGCCAGGGAGCAGCTCAAAATGGAATTCCAGAATGTGGCCAACAAAATTTTTGAGGACAAGAGCCAGAAGTTCACCGACCAGAACAGGGAAAATTTAGAAGGGGTGCTCAAGCCCATGCGAGAGCAGCTTTTGGAGTTCAAAAAAAAGGTGGAAGACGTGTACGACAAGGAATCAAAGGACCGGGTCTCGCTGTTAAATGAGATCGTCCACCTGAAAACTCTTAATGAGCGGATCAGTGAGGATGCGGTCAATCTGACCAATGCCTTGAAAGGTCAGAGTAAAACCCGAGGCTCCTGGGGCGAAATGATCCTGGAGCGGGTTTTAGAGGAGTCCGGGCTGCAGAAGGGCAGGGAATATGAGGTGCAGACCATGTATGCCAGTGAAGAGGGGCAGCGCCGTCACCCGGACGTCATTGTGCATCTGCCCGAAGGCAAGGATATTGTCATCGACTCCAAGGTTTCCCTGACAGCTTATGAAAAGTACTGCTCGGCCGATACCGAGGAAAAAAGAGGGAAGAGGCTGAAAGAGCATATTCTCTCAATCAGAACCCACATAAAAACCCTGGGCGACAAGCGGTATGAGGAACTGAAAGGCATCAGGACCCTTGATTTTGTTCTTATGTTCCTGCCGATCGAGGGAGCATTCTGGACTGCCATTGAGTCGGAGCAGGGGTTGTTTAACGAGGCCTTTGACAAGAATATCATGCTTGTAAGCCCCTCGACGCTCCTTGCTACCCTGCGTATCATCAACAATATCTGGCGCTATGAGGACCAGAATAAGAATGCCCTGATTATTGCCAAAAAAGCCGGCGATCTCTACGATAAATTTGTCGGATTTGTTGAGGCCCTGGACGATGTCGGACAGAAGATAGACAAGGCCAGGGAGTCGTATCAGACCGCCCGCAATCGTTTGACTGACGGGAGGGGCAACCTGGTGCGCCGGTCGCTGGAATTGCGGCAGCTGGGGGTTAAAGCTCAGAAGGAACTCCCGGAAGGACTTGTGGTCCAGACCTTGGAAGAGGATTAATGAACTGTAATAAACCGGTTAAAACAGAGAGGGATCAAAATGGAGCAAACTGACAGAACCGGTCCGGTGCTGATAGTCGAGGATGACAGAAACACCTCGGCCCTGATAAAAACATACCTGGAAAAAGAAGGATTTCAGACAGTACAGGCATATGACGGGGAAGAGGCGCTGAGTATCATTAAAAATTCCAACCCCGGGTTTGTCATCCTGGATATTATGCTGCCGAAAGTAGACGGCTGGGAGGTTTGCCGCCGACTGCGAAGTTTTTCTGATGTGCCGGTGTTGATGCTTACAGCCCGGGAAGAGGAAATTGATCGGGTTCTCGGTTTGTCCATGGGCGCTGATGATTATGTGGTAAAACCTTTCAGCCCCAGGGAACTGCTGGAACGGATCAAGGCTATTCTGCGCAGGGCCAGACCACCACAGGCACAAAAAAAAGAAGTGCTCTCCCATGCAGGGCTGGTTCTTGATCCGGAAAAACTCAAAGTTACACTTCATGACAAGCCGTTTTCTCTCACCTCATTTGAATATAAACTGCTGTATACCCTGATGCGTTCGCCGGGACGGGTGTTTTCCCGCTCAGAACTTTTGGATAAAGTCTATCCGCATGGTGAAGTGGTCGTCGACCGGGTTATTGATGTGCACGTCGGCAAGCTCCGGCAGAAGATCGAACAGGATCCTGCCGCCCCCCAATATATCCAGACTGTCCGAGGTTTTGGTTACAGATTTACCGACGAGGATACGGTGAAGCCGGCATGAAACAGAGGCTGCTCTGGAAACTGCTCCTGATCAATATCGTGCCGGTGATAGCTATCATCATCCTGGTGGTGTGGCTGGCTATCGATCAACTGGCAGCAAGCTATTTCATGGCTCTTATGGATAAATACGCGGTGTCGCCGAATGATATCCATCAGATGTTTCTTACGGCTGTCCACCGTTACCTGCTGTGGGCTACAATATTGGCATTGGCCCTGGCATTTATCATAAGCTATTTCCTCATCCGCAGGGTGCTGAGGCCTCTGTCCCAGATGCATGCCATAACAAGGGAAGTTGCGGTAGGAAATTTCTCAGCCCGCCTGGACGTCACCTCTCAAGATGAGGTCGGTGAACTCGGTATAGCCTTTAACCGCATGGCTGACAGCCTGGAACAGGTAGAAAAGCTACGAAAGACCATGGTTGCAGATGTGGCCCATGAACTGCGGACACCCCTGACAAACCTGCGCGGCTATCTTGAAGCTTTAAATGATGAGGTGCTGCCGCCTTCGCGGGAAACCTTCACGATGCTGCAGCAGGAAATAATGCGGCTGGTAAGCCTGGTTGAGAATTTGCAGCAGTTGGCTCGGGCGGACGCTGCCCGGGCCTTTCTGAAGCGTGAAAAGCTTTCACTAGGAGAGGTTGCGGACCAAATACTTTCCCTTTATGAGCTGCAATTCCAGGAGAAAGAAATTTCAATTGAGAAAAGTATTGTGCCGGAGGCAGAATTTGTCATGGCGGACCGTGATAAACTGCTTCAGGCTATACGCAATCTGGTGGAGAATGCCTCGAAGTATACGCCGGAAAACGGCAGAATTGCTATCACCACTGAGCGCGTTCCCGATGCTGTGAGGTTTGCCATAACCAACAGCGGGCCGGGTATAAAGGATAGCGACCTGCCATTCATTTTCGAACGTTTCTTTCGGGCTGATAGATCGAGGGCCAGGGATGGCGGCGGCGCCGGTATCGGTCTGGCCATAGTCAGGGAACTGATTGAAGCCCACGGCGGAAACGTGGGAGCCGAGAGCCGGGATGGTGAGACGCTTGTCTGGTTTTCCCTGCCCGTCTGATACCTCAGCCTTCCATCTTTACCTAATCTTTACCTTTGCTTTATTCCTCTTTTACAGCAGCGTATTACATGTAGTTACAGGACAGGGAATTTTATCTGCAACTAAACCATGTTTGGGAGGAATGAAAAATGAAAAGAACACTTATGCCCATTGGTTTACTGATCGGGATGTTTGCGGCGACAATCCTTGTCGGCTGCGCTGCGAAATACATGAATGGTTCCATGGACAGTTCAATTGACAATATGTCCGAAGAAAATGTGGATTCCGGTATGAGGTCTATGCAGGGAGAAGAAATGCGGAACGTGGGGACTGGTGATATGGAAAAAACTATGAAATAAAGGATCGTTTTTAATCTATACCTCCTTCTTTTGATTGCCCTGTCAATCGTCAGCAGTTTCATATGATAAAAAAAATGAACATAAAAACGTTCATTTCCGGTAGATCTTACTGGTAAACACCTACACCGATGAATTAATGAATCAATGATAAGGGAGAAAAGAAGATGAGATGGCTTGGAATTGTTGCGATTCTTCTGTTTGTAACCCTGCTTAATGCGCAGGGCGTTAGCAGCCAGACAGCTGAACAAACAGTTGACATTGCTACGTTTATTGTGAGTTGATACGATGTCGGCAAAGCTGCCCTGGCAGGGCAGCAGGGGATTGTATCAGTCGAAAACGGCTGGCTTGATGGCAAAGAAGTCAATAAGGTGACATTTGACACGACTAGGATTACAGTAAAACATATAGAAAAACTGCTCAAAAGGTCAGGCACCTACCGCAGTACAGTCGACAGGCCGGAATAAAAAATCATGGCATTGGCCAATGGTTTTAAGTGGTCAGTATCCTGTAGATTTCAGGCAGCCGTATCGGCAGTTTACGTACCTCATCCACAAAGATATAATTTACCTCGCCGTACATGTGTCCTATGTAGTCGTGGGCCTTTTTGTCAATGGTAATACAAAAGGGATGGATACCGGCGGCCTTGGCCTCGATCAGGGCATGACGGGTGTCCTCAATGGCGTACTCTCCCTTGTAATCATCATAATCCTCAGGCTTACCGTCTGAAAGCGTTACAATCAGTTTCACCTTTGCGTCGACATCCAGCAGCAGTTTGACGGCATGGCGCAGCGGCGGGCCCATGCGGGTATACTCTTGCGGCACGATAGCTGCTATTCGCTCCTTTACCTTTTGATTGTAGGGTTCAGCAAAATTTTTTATCTGATAAAAATCCGAACGCAGCCGGCGCATGCCTGAAAAGCCATAGATGGCAAAACAGTCGCCGAGCACGTGCAGGGCCTCACCCATGAGAATGAGCGATTCCTTCAAGGCCTGGTTGATCCAGCCCTCGGTGGATGAAGACATGTCCACCAGAAAAAGGACTCCGATATCCCTTTCATCCCGCTGTAAACGGACGAACAGGCGCTCGGACGGCGGCTTGCCGGCCCTTGTGTCTGCAATGGATTCGATCAGGGCATCGAGATCAATATCATCGCCATCCCGTTGACGTTTTAAAAAACGTTCTTTGCTGCGCAGCATCTCAAACTGCTTTTTGAGCTGACGCAGCTGCCACTGGTACTTTTCCAACGTGGTATCAATAAATGTAGCCTTGACCGGCTGCAGTTTTTTTTCAAGCAGCAGGCACCAGTCCTTCCTGAAGCCATTACGCCTGAAATCCCATTCATCGTAAGTAAGTGGGGTGAGCGGGGCGGCAAAACTTTCTCCGGCCGGGCTGGCCGGGGACTGCAGGGCAGGATGACCCTGGCCGGCCAGGCCTTGCGCTGCTGATATATAATCGGTGGGAAGATGACCTAGGTCGGCAACGATATCTTCCGCAAGATTTCGCAGTGATTCCGGCAGGTCGGCTGCAGGAGCTTCAAGTGTCAGAAACCGTACTGATTCCTTTTTTTCCTGACGGCTGTCATTTTTTTGTTTTTTGGAGGCAGACAAGAACATGGCTGTACCTTCCTCGCTAGATACAGCAGACGGTTTTAGGGATTTTAAACTTTCTTCTTTGGTATTACCTGTATTTCTTCCGGCCGCTTTAAGCATGACCGAGGCCAGCATCTTGACAAACTCTTCTTTGGCAGCATTGCGGCGCCGGTGTATCCCCTTCCAGGCTTCAACAGGCTGCAGCCCGCCACCATAATACAGGGGCGGGACCTTTTCATAGCTTTCCCTGACCTGACAGAGCATGGCGTAGAGAGCCGCTGTCTTGGCAGCAGTGTCCGCTGCAGTATCTGCCTTCCGGCTGAACACTGTAAAAACCTGTTCTGGTAGAGAACCTGGCTTATTGCCAGATGCTTGTTCCTCTATGCCTGTCATTACATACCGGATCAATCCTTCAATTATTATGGAATGGAGGGGCCAGCGCTCAGAGGCGCCGCGTGCAGCAGCAAGTTCACAGCGGATGTTGAATGTGTCCCGCCAGAGCCCTGGAAAGGAGGCAGCAAGATGGTGCGATACTCTCAGGGCTTCTGCAGCTGTGAAAATATCCTCTGCCAGGTCGGGATCAGGAAAAAGGGTAAAGAACCGGTCAAGCCGGATATGGTCAGGAACCGGGCCGGTGCCATATGTATCAATAAGAGCTTGAATGAGTTCATGATTGGCACTCAGATAAAATTCGTAGGTTTTAAGCAGGAGCAAGCAGAGTTGAAAGGTAATGATCAGCTTATAGAGCAGAAAGTTGTCCTGCTCCAAGGCACAGAGAGTCAGCTTTTTAGGGATATAAATACATTCGGTATCTGTGTAGATCTGGAGACCTGGGGCCAGGATTATCCTGCGCTCAAGTATGGACCGGGCATAAGGCGTGAGAATTTTTTCAGCCTGGTTGAAATTGAGACCGGACTCACCCCTTATACGGCAGAGAAAATTGGTTTCCACATCTGCCATGAATTGCTGGGCCGCCCGCAAGCCGTTTTTTTCATAAATATCGAGAAAATTTCCTACCCATTGCTTCAGACGGTCAGGGGGCAGACAATCCAGGGCGCTTTGTGCTGATCCGAGATAGGAATAGCAGAGGGAGTGGCTCACCGGCCAGATGGCCGGGACCTGAGAGAGGATCAGTTCCTGGAGTCCTTTTGGTGATTCTGTGATGTTTTCAAGATGCTCTTCAATTTCCCAGCTATTGGGGGGATGTGATGGCACCACCTCAAAAAATTTTGCCTTAAGCTCTGCAATATTCATAATCAGCTTCAATCAATAGAGGGAGTTGATCATTTGATTTATGGAGGCCAGTAGTTCATGATCGTCTGTCAGGGTCTCGCTGATTGCAGCACGGCAGGCACGTCTCGGTTTCATACCGAATTGCATGAGTTTGCCGGCATGGATCAACAGCCTGGTACTTGCACCCTCAGGCAGACCGGCGTCCCGCAGATTTCTGGTCATGACTGCCAGACGCACGAGTGACTCAGCGGTTGTCCTCTCAACTCCGGACTCGTGCTGAACAATGTCGGTTTCCAGCTCCGGCTCAGGATAGTTGAATTCTATTGAGATAAAGCGCTGTCGGGTAGACTGCTTGAG
>JAFDBU010000077.1 GCA_019313095.1 Deltaproteobacteria bacterium
CTCCGCTTGCCACCGGACGGATAAGGGATCTCGATGAATTCTCTGCCGCTGGAGTCTACTCCTCTTTGCAAAAGAATACCGAGACAAAAAACAGCATCCGGAATAAAGAGCGGTTATGGCAGGCCAGACTGATACTGAAGCTGGCCGAGATGCTTGACAGTAGAGAGACAGAAGTCAGACAGGGGTTGGCTCGGATTTCGTCTTCGGAGCAAAAACTTTTTGCTGCCCTTGAAGGACATGGTGAAGCTGAATCAGATGACCTGGCTGAAATAAAAGGACCCGACAAACTCAAACATCCGGCAACCGAGGATGATCTGTCCCCTGAATTATCTCTTGGCACATCCAGCCTGCTTACCACTCTGCGGCTGAAGGCCTGGGCTGAACTTTACCTGGCAGACTCCTCTGAACAGCAGCCATCGGTCCCTGTAACTGCCAATCCGGAATGCGGTATGACTCTTCTGGACGGTTACGAAAATTTCATGCATCGAGTTCCGGTAAAGTTATTTTCCCTCCCTGTGCCGGAGCTACATTTTTCAAAGGATGAAAAAGCCGCAGACTCCTACAATGCTGACAGGAAGTCATTCCGCGCAGCTTCCCTTGAAAACATAGAATACCTTGCACAACACCTTCATGAAACCGCATATTCAGAAAAAACGGAAAGGGACAGCTTTGAAAAATCTCCCGAGTTGACTGAGAATCTTTCAGCGTGGGCAGAAAACCTGCGACATTATATTTCTGCCCCGGTGAAAACCAGTAAACTTGATTTCTACTGCTTTCCCGGCATCTCATTCGCAGGACTTCTTCAACACCTTTTCCATCTCGATGCTCCTGTTCAGAACAAGAGCCGTGAGCAGCCAACAGGAATGCTTGCTGTTCTTGCCCCATAGCCGTTGAACCTTATAACATACAGCTGGAGTTTGCGAGTCGCTGTCAGGACTCCGCAGAGCAGTGCTTTCCCGACACGAATGCCGGTGAAGATTACAGGTTCTTATAGGGGTTGATGGTTAAAACAGGGCAAGGAGAAGACCGGACAACCTTTTCAGCTACGCTGCCGAACATCACCTTTTCAAGCCCTTTGTACCCATGGGTGCCCATTATAATCATGTCCATTCCGCTTTCTTCCGCATGCCGGATAATTTCTTCTGCCACATCACCGACAAGGACTTTTGCCTCAACGTTTTTTTGACCTGCAAGAAACTTTTCCATCTTCTGTTCAGCGGCCTGCACCATTTCTTCCTCAAATTTGGCAACCGGCATATGAGGCACAAAAAAACCTGAGTAGTCATCAAAGCTCTGGACAACAAATACAACATGTAGCTCGGCTTCGCACACCCCTGAAAAATACCCTGCAGCTTCAAGAATCTTCTTGGAGTTTTCCGAGAAGTCGACCGGCACAAGTATTTTTTTTACTTCCATAATATGCCTCCATTTTTAAAAAAGTCTTCTCTTTAAAAGAAAGAACCTAATAAAACCCTGACGATGTAACTGCAGTTATCATAAAAATATATATACAATTTCCCATATAGCTTAACGGAATGCAACAATATTTATATAACCAGCTTGATTGATATACTATCAAAAGAAAAGAACAGTCTACGGGGCTTTAGGATATATTTTAGCATTCCTGCTTTAACTTTTATAGTTTTTCTTGAAATGCTTGGGTTAGCAGGTCCAGATATTTCATTTTTGTCTTTTTACTGCTAATAAATCACTCATTATTTTGACTATTAAACATTGACCTGCCGGTATATCAGCAATATATTACTATAATTGTTTTCAGATAATTGAGGGATTTTATTTTTTAACTTTTTTAAGGATAATACTGGTGAAATTTGAGGTAAAATGGATTGCCTGGGAGATAACCAGGCGCTGCAACTTGAACTGCGTACACTGCCGCTCTTCCTCTGAACTGGAGGCGAAAGAGCATCCTGACTTCTCCCTGGTCGAGGCCAAAAAAGTCCTGGACGATATCGGCTCCTTTGCCCAGCCTGTGATAGTTCTGTCAGGGGGTGAACCTCTCCTGCGGAATGATGTTTTCGACATCGCGGCATATGGCACCGAAAAGGGTTTGCGCATGTGTCTCGCTACCAACGGGACCCTGGTAACAGACGAAATCTGCCAGAAGATCAAAAAGGCCGGCATCAGGATGGTTTCCCTGAGTCTTGACGGTTCCACAGCGGAAGTCCATGACGATTTTCGCAACCAGAAAGGTGCCTTTGACGGCACCCTTAGAGCTGCTACCCTTTTCAAAAAGAACGAAATTCCTTTTCTGGTTGACTCTTCCTTTACCAAACGCAACCAGGAAGAAATACCAAAAGTTTATGAACTCGCCAAAAAGATTGGGGCCACTGCCTGGTACATGTTTATGATTGTACCGACGGGACGGGGACAGGACATAATGGATGAGTTGATTTCGGCTGAAAACTACGAAGAGATCCTTAACTGGCACTACCAGATGGAGAAAGACGAAGATTTACTCCTGGTACGCCCGACCTGTGCTCCACACTATTACAGAATAATCCTGCAGAGATCAAAGGAGAAGGGTGAAAAATTCAAGCGGCGTTCGTTAAAATTTTCCACCGGGGGCAGCAAGGGCTGCCTGGCCGGTCAGTTAATCTGCCTTATCGACGTTGACGGTGAGGTACTGCCATGCAGTTACTTTCCGAAATCCGCCGGCAACATCCACAAGCAGTCTTTCAAGGATATCTGGGAAAACTCGGAACTATTCAAGGAACTGCGTAATTTTAAAGGATACAAAGGCAGTTGCGGCCGGTGTGAGTACCTCAATGTCTGCGGTGGCTGTCGGGCTCGGTCCTATTCCATGACCGGTGATTACCTGGCAGAGGAGCCTTTCTGTAATTATCGTCCATCGGAAAAGGTCAAGGCATAAAAATATTTTTAGCCAACGGTTTTCAGGGGTCGTTTTTTGGGAGAACAACTTGCTGACCGCTTAATACAGGCTGCGGCAAACTTATAAATATTGGCAAAGAAACTATTAATCGTTATTTTGATAGCTTTTAATGACAACTGAGGAACTTTTTTCATGAACGATACTTTTCTGAAGGCCTGCAGAGGTGAAAAAATAAATTATACCCCGGTATGGATGATGCGCCAGGCCGGGCGTTATCTGCCTGAATACCAAGAAGTAAGAAGTAAACTGACATTCCTGGAACTTTGCAAAACACCTGAACTTGCTGCTGAAGTTACGATACAACCCGTAGATATTTTAGGTGTGGATGCGGCTATTTTGTTTTCAGATATCCTCATTCCACTCGAAGCCATGGGATTGATCCTTGAATTCCATGAAAAAATCGGTCCGGTCTTCCCTGACCCTGTCCGCGATCAAAAGGCAGTTGACCGTTTAATCATCCCTAGTCCCGATGAGCATCTAAACTTTGTCCTGGAAACAATTCGCATCCTGCGCCGGGAGCTTGAGCACAAGGTACCGCTCATAGGCTTTGCCGGAGCTCCGTTTACCCTTGCTACCTATCTAATTGAAGGCGGATCGTCCAAATTCTTTTTTGAAACCAAGAAGATGATGTTCAGCAACCCTGAACTCTATTCAGGCCTACTTGAAAAAATAACGGCATGCACAAGCCTCTACCTCAAGGCCCAGGCAGCAGCCGGGGCTCAGGCCCTGCAGATTTTTGACTCCTGGGCCGGAATTCTGGCACCAGTGGATTTTGAACGTTTCGCCCTTCCTTACGTAAAACGCATTATTGCCGACCTCAGACAAAGTACCGATGTTCCAATTATTTACTTTGCGAATAACGGCGCCACCCTGTTAGAACTTTCAAAAACCTCAGGCGCTGATGTTCTTGGCCTTGACTGGCGGGTTGATATTGCCAAGGCCGTTGAACATATCGGTCCGGATATTTCGGTGCAGGGCAATCTGGATCCCATTGCCCTGCTGCTGCCTGAAAAAGAGCTGCGGGCCCGGGTCGCGAAGATCCTCGAAGGCGGCCGCAAGGCGCGCGGTCACATCTGCAACCTCGGCCACGGCATCCACCAGTTCACACCGCCGGCCAAGGCAAAGATCTTCATCGAAGCGGTCCACGAGTTGAGCGGCAAAGGCAGCTAAGAACCATGGCTGCCGCCTCCGCCACTATCCCGGGCGTTGACGAATGCCTGGCTCTCATGGAGCAGCACCACATGCTGCCCAACATCAGGGCCCACTCCATTCTCGTGGCCAGGGTGGCGGAAATCATTACCAAAGGCCTCACTGCTGCGGGCCGGGACCTCTCCCTTGAGAAG
>JAFDBU010000078.1 GCA_019313095.1 Deltaproteobacteria bacterium
AGGACAATAAACCAGAAGGAACTGATACCTAGCAGAAACATAAGTCCCCAGGCAATGAGGTGACCGACGGTGCCGCACCAGTTTGACGCTGAGGTATACGAAGCAGCGTTTTTAACCGGCAGAGAATAGCTGACAAGGCACAGGAGCAGAAAAACAGCTGCAAAAAGCCCGGTGACAGCTATTGCTTCCTGGGCAAAATTGGGGCCATCCTGCTTTTTAATAATTTTTGCCATTTAAAAAGGTGCAGTTGTAATAAGTTTCGGGGTCATTAACGGGGCTTATAACCATCAATATAGCACGGGTGCAATGCCTGTCTGCATCGTACTTTTTTATGATGCCGACAAAAATGAATCCATCTCATTTTGAATCAATCTGTTTTCA
Organism: Deltaproteobacteria bacterium; assembly: GCA_019313095.1. GTDB lineage: Bacteria > Desulfobacterota > Desulfobulbia > Desulfobulbales > BM004 > BM004. Next base: position 382 of record JAFDBU010000078.1, read on the forward strand.
GCTGACCTTCTGCACTGGAAGCTATATCCCTGGCCATACCATCCAGTATGCCGTTGATAAACGGCCCTGAATCATCGCTTGAAAAGCGCTTGGCAATCTCAACCGATTCATTTATCGCTACACTGGTCGGCACATCATCCTGATATTGCAGTTCAAAAACGGCAAGCCGCAGAATATTACGGTCAATGGCCGACATTCTTTCAAGGCGCCAGTTCTCCGCATACCTGCTTATCAGCTGGTTTATGGCTTTTCTTTTCTCATGCACCCCATGCAGCAGTTTATGGGCATAGGGAATGGCCTTCTTGTTTACCTGGAAATGGGCACAGAATTCTTCGAAATCCAAAAGACCGGCCCGGCCTGCCAATTCCTCCTGAAACAACGCCTGCAGTGCAAGTTCCCTGGATTTACGCCTGGTACCCATTTATGATATCGGTGATCCCCGACTAAATCTGACCCAGTAGGTTTATCATTTCAATGGCGGTCAGGGCAGCCTCGCTTCCCTTGTTACCTGCCTTGGAACCCGCCCTTTCTATGGCCTGTTCAATGGTATCCGTGGTAAGGACCCCGAAGATTGTCGGCACCCCGGAATCAAGGCCGATCTTGGCAATGCCTTTGGCAGCCTCATTGGCAACCAGATCGTAATGGGACGTGGCTCCCCGGATAACGGCGCCTAAGCAAATAATTGCATCATAACTGCCTGATTTTGCCATTTTTTGTGCCATTATAGGTATTTCGAAAGCACCCGGTACCCGGGCCACATCAATAGCTCCTTCTTCAGCCCCGGATCTGAGTAGTGTGTCCAGCGCGCCCTCCAAAAGCTTTTCAGAAACAAAAGAATTAAACCTGGAAACAATAATACCAAACTTTTTCCCCGTGGCCTGCAGATCTCCTTCAATATATGTCGCCATCTATTGTTCTCCTTATCCGTTCCCTGTTGGTTCAATTTTCGAGTAGGCGGTATACCCCACTCCATAACTTAATTATATTATAATTCTGTGTTTTCCGGCAGGTTGAGGAGATGCCCCATCTTGTCCTTTTTGCATTTCAGATACGATATGTTCTCTGGCACGGGTTTTATTTCAATGGACTGCCGGCTGGTTACCTCCAGATCATATCCTTCAAGCCCGACTATTTTCTTGGGATTATTGGTAAGCAGGCACATCTTGCGCACTCCCAGATCCCTTAATATCTGGGCTCCGATGCCATAATCCCGCAAATCAGGCTTGAAACCGAGCGCCTGATTGGCGTCTACTGTATCAAGCCCTTCATTATCCTGCAAGGCATAGGCCTTCAGCTTGTTGATCAAGCCGATGCCGCGGCCTTCCTGACGCATGTAGAGAATAACTCCTGTACCGGCCTCGGAAACCATACGCATGGCTTCCTGTAGCTGGGCGCCGCAATCACAGCGGTCAGAACCGAAGACATCGCCCGTAAGGCATTCCGAATGGACCCGCACCATGATCTCCCTGTCCGGTTCAATCTCACCCCTGACCAGGGCAAGATGCTCATGCTTGTCAACATCATTTGAATAGACAATAGCCCTGAACTCTCCGCCGAAATGTGAGGGCAGCCTGGCTTCCACCGCACGATGTACCAGGGTGTCACGCCGGAGTCGGTAGGCGACAAGATCTGCAATGGTGGCAATTTTCATATTGTGTTCAACAGCAAATTTTTCCAGGTCAGGCATACGGGCCATGGTCCCGTCATCCTTCATAATCTCACATATCACCCCGGCAGGTCTCAAGCCGGCCAGGCGGGCCAGGTCGACAGAACCCTCTGTCTGGCCTGTCCGTTCGAGCACACCGCCCTTACGGGCCCTTAACGGGAAAATATGTCCCGGACTCACCAGGTCTTCAGGTCTGGCTGCCGGATCAACAGCTACCTGGACCGTCCTGGCCCTGTCTGCTGCAGAAATTCCTGTTGTCACTCCTGTTCTGGCCTCGATGCTCACCGTAAAACCAGTTTCAAAGGGTGATCTGTTCTTCTCAACCATCATGGGCAGGTTTAATTTTTTTACCAGTGTACGGTCCAGGGTGAGACAGATAAGTCCCCGGCCGTATTTGGCCATAAAATTTATGGCCTCAGGTGTTACGGATTCGGCGGCCATGCAAAGATCACCTTCATTTTCCCGATCCTCATCATCGACCAGGATGACCATCTTTCCTGCCCTGATATCTTCAATTACCTCTTCAATTCTGGAAACCGCCATAAAACTATACCTTTACAATTAAGCTGATTTGCACAACGCATCATACGTTTATTTCATAAAACCGTGCTTGGCCAGAAACTCCGGATTGATCGCCCCGTGGGACTTCTGGGTTTCGTCCTCCCATGTCTGCAGCATTTTCTCCACATACTTACCGATCAGATCAACCTCAATATTCACTGTATCACCCTGCTGCAGGCTTCCCAAAAGGGTGACTTCCAGCGTGTGGGGAATGACGACAATGGAAAATGTCTTATCATTGCAGCTGTTAACGGTCAGGCTGGTACCATCAATTGCTATGGAGCCCTTTTCAATAATATACCTGGTCAATCCGGCAGGCACCCCGAAAGTGAACCGGAAAAAATCGCCGAGTGGCTTCCTTTCAAGAACCGTGGATACTGCATCCACGTGACCGCTGACCATATGTCCCCCGAGTCTGTCGCTTAAACGCAGGGCTCTTTCCAGGTTAACCTTACTGCCGACGGAAAGTTTGCCCAGATTTGTTCGGGCCAGGCTTTCTGGTGAAACATCCACCGTAAACTTTCTGAGACTTATGTTCCTGGCGGTCAGGCAGACACCGTTGACAGCAATGGATTCTCCTTCTTCAGGATCGTTCAGGTCAAAACCTGATTCCAGGCTGAAAATCATACCACTCCCGGAAGATCTTTTCCCTACAACTTTTCCCTGACCCAAAATTATACCGGTAAACATTGCAACACCATTTTTTTTGTATCGCCGACTGACTTTTTCCAGAGTATAAGGTCCTACGCGATCCCCTGTTCAACCTGGGCTGCTTTGTCCATAAAGTCCCGGGCATGTCTCGTGTGCCTGAAGTTCTTATGGATAGAAGCAATGGTCCTGTAGGTATCTGCTGACTTCTGCCGCTCCCCCATCTTCAAATAAAGGGCGGCCAGCTCTTCCATTGTGGCGACAGTGCCGGCAGGGTTATTATACCCTGCATAGATATCTATCACATTAAGATAATGTTTCACGGCCTCATCAAACTGCTTCAAGGCTTTCCGGGACTGCGCCATTTTTTTCAGCAGAGCGATGAGACTGAACTTGTCATTTTCTTTGTCACATATGTCAAAGGCGCGCTGATAATGAATCATGGCCTTATCATATTCCTCCCGACCGGCACAGATATCCCCGAGCTGGTCCGAGGCGTTCGCCACACCCTTGTCGTCCCCTTTCTGTTCAAAACCTAAAAGGGCGTTATGGAAAAATGCTGCAGCCTGAACTTCATCACCGGCTCCACGCAATTCCTTACCCTTATTGTAATCAGTTTGAGCCGGCTCTTCCTCTGCCGGAATTTTCTGGTTTATTTCCTCTTCATCTTTATGATTACTCACTTTTTTCTCCTTACGATTCCATCGATTGCATAGCTTCTCCAGCCAAAGCGCCTATACTTGTCTCAACAGGCCGCCCGTTTTCAAAGATTATCACCGGGGTTTTGTCTTCCTGCAGCATCCTGATTTTGCCTGCAACTTCCTTTGCCTTAAGACGCCCAAGAATCCTTAACATGTGACCTTTTACCGCAGCAACCGGACTATCCAGAAGTCCGACTAGCTGGTAAAATGAAGTGTTCCGTACCAGATCAGGCCGTCTCTCCGCTATGGTCCCCAAGGCCCACAAAACCTGAACGCAGGTTGACGGGTCACTGATATAGGCTAAAAGGTACCGCGTAAAAGAGCCATAGATATCAGGTCTGCCTGCGATAATAAAACCGATAGATTCCACTGCCCCCCAGTTGGAAGAAGCGGAATCGGAACAGGCCTCAAAAAGCAGATGCAGCAAATCGCTCACCATACCTGGCTTACGTGTTGCAACCCTGCTGCCGACCTCGCCGATTAGGGCGGCAATAGCCCAGCGCCTGACTTCATCAGGTTCATAAAGTTGACGCTGCAGCAGACGCAGGGTTTTCTTGTCGTCAAAACTTAAGGCCACTAGGCCTTCGATATCACTGTCTTGCACCATTTCCCGGACAAGATTCTTATTGGCTTTTTTTCTTATCCGCTGGGGATCAGGCTTTTCTTCCACCTGGATTTTCACCTGGGCGCCACCTGATTCGGCAGCTGGGGATTTTCTCTGCTGGTTAAACCTGGCCGTTAATTCACCCAAGCTTTCCTGCAGCCGGATAAAATAGAGCACGCCACGGATAATCCTGCCGTCAAGATTTCTTTTCTCTACTACCTGGTGTGTAATCTCGTCATAATCCTCTATACGTCCGGTCAGATAATCTTGGTCAGGCAGGAGATCCCAGGCCAGTTCCCAGTTATCGTTACAGGCATACACCAAACATTCGACCATGGCAGCACCGATATTAAAACCTGTGGGATCACTGGCATATACCGCAGCGCATTCACAGCTGCCAAGGGCAAATTCTCCCAATTTTCTTTCATCAGGATATTGTGGCCTGCCCACATCCTGACCACAGAATGGGCACCAGGGCCTGGTCTTCAGGGTTGTTTTGGACATATCAGGAAATCTCTGCATTTAAGGCATCAAGAAAACGCTGATCAACGTCATAGCCAAGCGCAACTGCCTTTTCAATATGTTTTCGGGCCGCCTTGAACTCACCATTATAATAGAATGCCACGGCGAGGTTGTTGTGGGCCATTGGGAAATCAGGTTCCAGTTTCACCGCCTGCTGCGCTGCTTCCAGGGCCTTTTCATCGTTTCTGAGCATGAGATGAACCGAGGTCATATTGATCCATACAGTTACCAGGCCTGGATCATGCTTGACTGCATCCGTATAGTATTCCAAGGCCCTTAAGGCATCCCCTTTGTTCTGCCAAATCAACCCAAGATTAGCATGGGCCTGGGCCGAAGCACTATTAATATTAAGCGCCTGCTCATTAACCGCCAGGGCCTTTTCAATGTTGCCTTGGTCAAAATACATCGCTCCCAGATTAATAAGGCTTTCCACAGAAAATGGATCCAGTTCAATGGCTTTCTCCAGTTCAGCCACTGCCTCAGCAAAACGTCCGGCCTTGCGATAAACCAGCCCGAGATTGTGATGCGCCATAACCGATTCCGGTTTTTCAGCACATTTCTGTTCCATCTCTTTTATAACTTTATTTAAATCTTCCTTTTTGTTGTTTTCTGACATTGTTACTTTCCTTATCTTTTCGTTTTAAGAAACTTTCTTTCACTGATTATCTTAATGTGAGATTCGGTCTCATCTATTCAACACCTGTTGCAAAACCAGAAAATTGAAGCGGCGCACTGCAAAAAATTTCCATACAATATAGGCATGAAACATGGATGCGCAAGGGAAAAACAGCGAATAAATAAATGAAGGGCCATTCAGCGATTATATTTTTCCTCGCAGGAGAGCAGCAGTTCCTTCTGGGCCTCGGCAAGAATCTCCTTAGCCTGGCGTATATCCTGTTGAATCTGCTCTGCAAGTTCCTCGGGCCCGGAAAATTTCTTTTCCTCCCGCAGGTGTTTCAGCAGATTGATCTTTATCTTCTTGCCGTAAATATCCTGGTTGAAATCAAAAATATGCGTTTCAGCCGACAAACGGTTTTCACCGAATGTCGGATTATAACCTATATTCAGAACACCACCATAACACTTGCCTTCATGGACCACCTGGGTGACATAAACACCATGCCTCGGGCAAAGATCCTCTTCAGACAGGTTTAGATTCGCTGTTTTAAAACCGACAACAGGACCACCCCGCTTCTTACCCTCCTGCACTGTTCCCCGGATCTGATAATTGCGGCCCAGAAGCTTCTTAACATCCATCATTCTGCCCTGGCTCACCAGTTCGCGTATCTTACTGCTGCTGACCAGCATATCATCAACATAATACGGCTCCACCACTGTGACAGGAAACCCCCTGAGCCGCCCCTGTTCTTTCAAAAATTCTATATTCCCCTGCCTGCCCTTGCCAAAAGCATAGTCGTATCCAACCACGAGTTCCCTGACCCTGATGGTCTTGATCAACACCTCATCGACAAAGGTTTCGGCACTTGTAGCTGCAAAATCCCTGGTAAACGGGATGACCACCAGTATGTCTATGCCGGCAAGCTCGATCATTTCAACCTTTTGTTCATAGGTTGAAATAAGCTTTATGCCGATTTCAGGCCTCATAACCTGCAGTGGATGCGGATCAAATGTTATAACTATACTGATACCCTGCTTTTGATAGGCTCGGCTGACTACCTCGGAAAAAAGCTTTTGATGTCCCAGGTGGACACCGTCAAAATTGCCGATGGTGACAAAACTGTCAGCAAAAGGTGATGTAATATCTTTGAGGCTGTTATATATTTCCATAAATCCAGATTGATTCAGTAGTGTAAGCTTACTTTTAAGGGTATGTGCAAGCTCCTTCAGAGGGCTTAAGAATTTTCAATTACCGGGGTGAAGAACCTCTTGACAAATTTTGCCCTCGTACTAATATTGCCTCCTGCTTGTGTGCCGAAGTGGCGGAATTGGTAGACGCGCTAGGTTCAGG
>JAFDBU010000079.1 GCA_019313095.1 Deltaproteobacteria bacterium
AGCCAACGGCTATGCAGCGCAGCTCATTAACGACAGCAAGGGCGAGACAGTCCGATTTTTGGCCATCATGAAAGAATACCAGGCTGCCAAAGATGTAACCCGGCAGCGTATGTATCTGGAAACGCTGAAGGACGTTCTGCCGACTGTTAAAAATATTTATGTCATCGACAAGGAACAGCGCTCCATTCTGCCGTTCCTCGATATCAGCGGCGCCAAACAAAAATAATCCTTACAGAATTACCAACATAATACGAGAGGTATGCAGGTGAACAAAATACTACGAACCATCGGGATAATAATAGTTATTGCCTTGATTGTGACTGTCGCCAACGGTTTTTATATCCTGGAAGAAGGCAAGCAAGCGGTCATCACCCAGTTCGGCCGTCCGGTCGGCCAGCCGGTTATCGAGGCAGGTCTTCATTTCAAGACCCCTTATATCCAGGAAGCAACTTTTTTCGAGAAAAGAATCCTGATCTGGGACGGCGACCCCAACCAGATTCCAACCAACGATAAGACCTTTGTCTATCTTGACGTTACAGCCCGCTGGCGCATTGCAGATGCACTTATCTTCCTCCAGGCGGTCAATAACGAGATCAGGGCTCAGACCATCCTGGACGATATCCTTGATGGTACGGTACGTGACCTGGTCAACAAAAACGACCTGGTGGAGATTATCAGGAGCTCAGATTTCTCACCTGAAACCATGACGAACTACCAGGTTGAAGTTGAAAAGTTGAAGTATGGTCGTGATGAGATTACCGCTATGATCCACGGGGCCGCTTCCAAAATCACTCCGAAGTATGGCATCGAATTGGTTGATGTGATGTTCAAACGCGTCAACTACATCGACACTGTACGACGCAAGGTCTACGACCGCATGATCTCAGAACGGAAGCGCATTGCAGCGGAGAAACGCTCCATGGGTGAAGGCCAGAAGGCTGAGATCATGGGTAAGGTGGAAAGAGAACTGAAGGTGATTATTTCTACAGCAAACCGTGAGGCTGAGGAAATCAAGGGCAAGGCAGATGCTGAAGCAGCTAAGATCTATGCTGATGCCTACAATCAGGACCCTGAATTCTACTCATTTATCAAGAGCCTGGAAAGCTATAAAGATGCGGTGGGTCAGAACACCAACCTGGTGATCTCGGCTGATTCGGAATTTTACAAGTTCCTGCAGAAACTGAAGTAAGACTCGAAGAGTTCGAGGGTTCGATTTTAAAACCTGAGATTAGCAAGGCAACACAAATTTTTTATCAAATGTAAAAAAAATTGCTTACTTTCCTTAGAGCTGGGATCGCCAATCTGACCTTGAGGCTTGGTATTAAAATAATCGACAAGGGATAAGACTTAAAAGTATTTTACCCTTGCAATCATGAACCCTGGGCCCCTTGAATCCTTTTCTACTCATCATCCATGGTTGGATAGCCTGGGCCGTGTTCCTTTTTAAAAACTATCCTGCCTGCTTCCTCCAGGAGTTCAAGCAGCTTTTCTATCTGCGAAACCTTGTCCATGGCATCAATATCAAGTTTGGTAAACCTGCAGTTGCAGTAGGTCAGCTGCCCACCGCACCAGGGACATATCTCAACCGGACAGCCAAGGGTATGGAATTCACCTTCGGCAACCTGGCATGACGGGCACAGACCGGAGTCAGCTATATACGGCTCATATTCCTTCAACTTTTCCAGTTCCCCGGTAAGAGTTAAAACTTCCCTGTTATCCTCATAGCCGAAAAAATCCAGCAACTCCTGGTCGAGTATGCCTTCAGCCAGTGTACCGATAATGTGGGCTGCTTCATTATTCACCACATAAAGATAATGCATACCATTGCCGGTCGAGACACAGAGAAGAAAGACTCCCTGCCTGCTGGTCAGCAGACGTAAGACCTTGACCGAGTCATCCATCCCCTCCGGTAAACGGACATAAAAACTGTGTAGCAGATTCAGAGCAATGATATCCGCCTCATACCTTTTTAACACAGACTGGGCCATATCAATCTGGTCTTCCGGCACAGAATACTTCATCAGAAATTGTATATCTTTCCTGCATTCTGCCAGGGTTTTCGGCACGTCCATATCCTTGCTGATACTCCTTATAGCTCTAGTTTTTGTCTGATCAAAGACACCACCTTTCTAAAAACACGATGCGAACAAGTGTTGCACTTTGATGTTGAATTTAAAGAACCTTCCTGCCTGCAAGACTTTTACGCTTGCTTTATTATTGTCCTGCCGCCTTTTCAATCGTCTCGATCCAGCGCCGGGTTTCTTTGGCAATATCCTTTGCCTGGGTCAAGGCGGTAACCACGGCAATACGGCCTACTCCCAGGGCAACCAGCTCTTTAACATGCTCAAGTTTTATCCCGCCCATCACGGTGAACGGCAAATCACAAAGCGAACTGAAGGTTTTAACCCCCTCCAGTCCTAGAAAAGGGGTCAGCTTCTTTTTTGTTTCCGTCTGGAACAGCGGCCCGATATTAAAATAGGATGCTCCCCTTTGTTTCGCTGTTGCAGCCTGTTCCGCAGCATTACATGAAACACCGATAAGCAGATGAGACGACAGTTTTCTTACTTCCCCGGCCGGCAGATCCGTGTTGCCGAGATGCACCCCGTCAGCCTTCGACAGCAGGGCGATATCAACCCGATTGTTGACGATGAAAAGCGCTCCGGCTTTCCAGGTCCTTTCCCTAAAAGCCAAAGCCTTTCGGTACAAAGCCAGGTCATCAGAAAACTTATCCCTGAGTTGTACTATTTTGGCACCACCAGCCAGCACTGCATCAAGCCATTCAATATCTGAACGGCCACCGGCAAGCGGATCACAGGAAACAGGATATATGGTAAACTTTTCCCTGAAAAAAGTCTCCTTTTCTGAATAACTCGCATCCTCTGGAAACATAGATTACCCCTGAAAAAGCTTACTTGTTCTTGAAAGATCAGAATTATAGAGTTCACCAAAAACTATCAGTCGCCAGGAATTAAGCTCATGTACACAAAATATTATTCAACCCACTAATTGCCGTCGAATTTTTTACGATTGCATGAATTTTTCCTTCATTCTATAGTAAATAGTTTGGATCTAAATGTCATCCCGGGCAGCCAAAATAATTTCACCCAGGTTATGTCAAAGTCCCGGTGAAGCAGTTTGCTGAAAAAGTCTGACATGCTTCACCTCTTTAATTTTGTCAATAGTATTTTTGAGCAGGACAGACGGAAAGGTTAACACTTATGATTGATAAATTTATTACCGACAAGACAGCAGAACTAAAGATTGAAGGCCGGAGCTACTCTCTCCCCGTTATTGAAGGAACTGAAGGAGAAAAGGCGATCGACATACGCAACCTGCGCCAG
>JAFDBU010000080.1 GCA_019313095.1 Deltaproteobacteria bacterium
CATTCGCAGCCCCGGTGTCGTTTTTCTGGTGTCAAGGATCCTGACTGGCAGGGGTTTGACCTTTTCCACAAACCGGGCAGTGAAAGTGGCAATACCGCAGAGACGCTGCACAAGGTTCAGGGCAACCCTTTCCGCCTTCAGGAGATCAAGTACCGGACCCTTTACTGTCAACAGTATGTCTCCAGGTGAAGCCGATGATTTATCCTTGCATGCCTGCGTGATCTCAATCGCCTGATTCTGGGTTTTGAAAACCAGAGGTGCAACGGTTTCCATGCCGCAGACCACAAATGAACCCTTGGCTATAAATTCTGCAGTTTCAATCTGATCTTCCGCCAGGGTAGCCTCACTGGTAAGGTCACTGCTGCCGATGTCCTCACGCAGAAATCTTGCTATACTTTTTTTGAGTACGTTTACATCCATGTTTATTTCAAAGATTTTAAGCGCTCCATACTCTCACGAATCTTCATCAGCTTGGCGCTTAAGGTCTCCTGTTTTTCCCTTTCGCCGGTAACAACCTCGGAAGGTGCATTAGCCAAGAATCTGCTGTTGCCCAGCTTGCCTTGCACCTTGTCGAGCTGCTGGGAGACCTTGCCCAATTCCTTTTCCAGTTTGGCAAGCTCCTGCTCAACATCCACCAGGCCCACCAGAGGCACAAAAATCTCTATCTCATTAAATATGTAGGATGCCGCACCTTTCGGCCGCGCACCTTCGGCAAGAATCTGCAGTTCCTCCACCCTTGTCAGGGCCAGAATGGCCTTGCTGTTCCGTTCCAGGACTTCTGCCTTATTCTCATCGGGACATATGACTGTTGCCTTGACGTGGGCTGACGGGTGGATGCCCGACTCGCTTCTTATATTTCTCAGACCTGTTACCACACCCATAAAAAGAGCGGCGTTATCCTCTGCCGCCTGGTTGTCCCAGGCTGATATTTCTTCCGGAAACGGTTCCGTCATGACACTTGAGCGTGGCCCGGGAAGCGCTGCCCAGATTTCCTCTGTGACAAAGGGAATAACGGGATGCAGCAGCTTTATGATTATTTCCAGTACAGTAAACAGTATGGCCCTGCCGGTCGTTATAACCTCCCGCCTGTCACCATACAGGTCTCCTTTTATCCATTCCAGGTACCAATCACAGAATTCATGCCAGACAAACTGATAAAGTGCATGAGCGGCATCGTTAAAGCGGTATTCATTCAGGCCCCGGTGCACCTCGCAGATGGTCCTGTTGGTGCGGCTTAGTACCCACTGGTGTTCAAGAGCCAGGCCTTCCAGCTCAATTTCCTCAACTGCAATCGGCTTGCTGTCCCGAACATGCAGAAGGGCAAACCGCACTGCATTCCAGATCTTGTTTATAAAGTGGCGGTAGCCTTCAATCCTGTCTTCGGAAAGCCTGATATCACGCCCCTGGGCCGCAAAGGCCGTCATGGTGAAACGCAGGGCATCGGTGCCATACTTATCCATGATTAGCAAGGGATCCATGACATTGCCCTTGGATTTACTCATCTTCTGTCCCTCGGCATCACGGACCAGGGCATGTAGGTAGACATCCTTGAAAGGAGTTTCTTTCATGAAATGTAACCCCATCATCATCATGCGTGCTACCCAGAAAAACAGGATGTCAAAGCTGGTGATAAGTACCGAGGTCGGGTAGAAAAAGGAAAGCTCCCTGGTCTCTTCTGGCCAGCCCAGGGTGGAAAACGGCCAGAGCGCTGAGCTGAACCAGGTATCAAGTACGTCTGTCTCCTGAACCAGATTCGATCCTCTGCATTTTGGGCATTCCTCAGGATCGATGCTGCTGACGATCATCTCACCGCAATCATCACAGGTCCAGGCAGGAATCTGGTGGCCCCACCAGATCTGCCGTGATATACACCAGTCGCGAATATTATACATCCAGTCATAAAATGTATTTTCCCAGGTTTTGGGATAAATTTTTGTCTGGCCTTCCTTAACTGCTTCAATGGCCTTTTCAGCCATGGACTTGACCGAGACAAACCACTGTTTCGAGAGGCTTGGTTCAACAACAGTATGACAGCGGTAGCAATGCCCCACACCGTGCTGGTAGTCCTCTATCTTTTCCAACAGCCCGAGTTTTTCCAGGTCCTGCACCACCCTCTTGCGGCAGGCAAACCGGTCCATTCCAGCATAATCCCCGGCTTCTTCATTCATGATGCCGCTGTCGTCCATCACCTTGAGGGCCGGAAGATCATGCCTGCCTGCTATCTCAAAATCGTTCAGGTCATGGGCTGGGGTTACCTTCAGGGCGCCGGTGCCGAATTCTTTTTCTACGTGAGTGTCAAAAACAATGGGGATTGTCCTGTTCATCAGGGGCAGCACAACCGCCTTTTCCGGCAGTTCATTGTACCGTTCATCCGAAGGGTGGACTGCTACGGCTGTATCTCCCAGCATGGTTTCCGGCCGGGTTGTTGCCACCACGAGATATCCATCTTCGGTCGTGAAGGGATAGCGGATATGATACAGCTTTCCGTCCGTCGGCTCATGCTCCACCTCCAGGTCGGCCAGGGCGGTATGACAGCGGGGACACCAGTTGATGATATAATCGCCCCGGTAAATCAAGCCCTCATTAAAAAGCCGGGCAAAAACCTCCCTTACAGCCCGGGACAGGCCCGTGTCCATGGTAAACCGCTCCCGGTCCCAGTCGCAGGAGCAGCCGAGACGTTTAAGCTGATTGATTATCTGGCCGCCTGATTCTTCCTTCCACTGCCAAACTCGTTCGATAAATTTCATGCGGCCGATATCATGCCGGCTGATGTTCTCAACGGCAAGCTGCCGTTCCACGACGTTCTGGGTAGCTATGCCAGCATGGTCGGTCCCCGGTAGCCAAAGCGTATTATAGCCCTGCATCCTGCGAAAGCGGACCAGGACATCCTGCAGGGTATTATTCAGGGCATGGCCGACATGCAGAACACCCGTAACATTTGGAGGGGGAATAACAATCGAAAATGACGGTCTGTTGTCATCCATGGTAGCCTGAAATTTTTTCTGCTGCTCCCAGTATTCATACCATTTTTTTTCAACAGCAGAAAAATCATAGGCTTTTGCCAGTTCAGCCCCTGCATTCTCTGTTTCAGATTTATGTGCCATTCCTTTTTGCGCTTTTAGTTAAATTTAATGATAACATATAGTTATAAGCGAACTACATGACAGCCCATGGTTTGGGCAGAAAGATTTCATGATAAAGATCCAGGGCATAACGATCCGTCATGCCGGCGACAAAATCACATACAGCACGATGATCGTCTCTGGAAGGGGAATCAGTACTAACTACTTCACGGGGCAGCCCGTTTTCAAGAAAATAATTATATAATTCCCGTACTACCTTCATTGCCTTGCGAAAATCGTCATGCACCCTGTTGGTCTCGTAGACATTTTTATAGAGAAATGCCCGCAAATCGGAAATAGCAGACATAATCTCCGGACTAATGGTCAAACGGTCCCCGCCTCCCTCCAGCGTTGTATAAATAAGATCCTTAACCATGGTATTTATTCTTTCCGAGTGCGTTCGCCCCAGCTTTTCATAGATATGCGAAGGCAGCTGTTCTTCTTTTATGATAGAAGCCCGCAATGCATCATCCACATCGTGGTTTACGTAGGCGATTATATCAGCTACCCTCACCACCCTGCCTTCCATGGTTGTCGGTAGTTCTGAAATATCCTGCGGCAGGATTTCCTTCCTGCCCTTGGAGTGCATACTGATCCCGTCCCTCACCTCGTGGTTGAGGTTCAACCCTTTTCCATCATTTTCGAGGATATCAACAACCCGAAGACTCTGGTCGTAGTGTCGGAATCCCCCCGGGTGCAGATCATTTAACACCGATTCGCCGGCATGACCGAAAGGGGTATGCCCAAGGTCATGGGCCAAAGCAATAGCCTCGGTTAAATGACCATTGAGTTTCAGAGCCACAGCCACTGTCCGGGCAATCTGCGAGACCTCGAATACATGGGTCAGCCTGGTACGATAATGATCCCCGGCCGGTGCCAGAAAAACCTGGGTTTTATATTTCAGCCGGCGAAAAGCTTTACAGTGAATGATCCTGTCCCTGTCCCGCTGGAATGCCACCCGGATATCGCATTCCGGTTCCGGTCGCAGCCGACCTTTGCTGTTCTTGCTGAGACAGGCATGAGGAGACAGTATCTTCTCCTCGTTTTCTTCCATTTCTTCCCGGATAGTTCGAGCCATATTAACGCCAGTAAATATAGATTAGACAAAACTGCATTCGACAGCATTAGCAGTCATGCGCTATCTTTTAGCAGCAGATCATTACGAGGACAAGTCTTTTTGCAACTTTATTGCAGAAGCCCGGCAATAAATACGGCCAGATGTTCAGCCCGGCAAACATTATCTGCAGGTGCCACACTTTGCTGCCACTGTAGCAAACAGCCGGAGCAGGCAGTAAGCACAGTCCCGGCTGCAAGCAGGGAAAAATCATCCATCAGCCTTGCCTGAACCTTTGCGGCCAGATCAGGATGCGCTATCTGAAAAAGCCCGCCATGGCCACAGCATTTGGGACCATCCGGCAGTTCCTCCAGGTCAATATCCGGTAGCAGCCGGATGAGCTCACGGGGTTCCTCTGTTATGTGCAGTTTGAAACGCAGATGACAGGGATCATGGTACATGACCTTTTTGTTTGAACGGGTTGCTGCAGGTGTCAACAGTCCAGGTTCAGTTGAGAATTTCTCCAGAAAGAATATGGAAAACTCACGCAGCCGCAGTGTAAAGTCGGCAGCCCTTTCCCGCCATTCCGGTTCTTCTGCCAGAAGTTCGGCATAAGACTTGAGCTGATAATAGCATGAGGAGCAGGAGGTCAGGATGGGAAAGTCATTTTCCTCGAAGGCCATGATATTTTTTTTTGCCAGAATCTGAGCCTCATCTTTCCTGCCGGCGGCCAAAGCGGCCATGCCGCAGCATGTCTGGGTAAATGGCACGTCAGCCCTGCTACCTGTGGTCTTAGCCAGCAGAAACTGGGTAGAATCGGCAATCCCCGGCTGCAGGTGATTGGCTAGGCAGCCGGTAAAAAAACTTACCCCGGCAGACGCTTTGCTTGTATGCTGCTTTTCGGCTGCAGAGGCTTCAGCTTTCAGTTTCTCAATATATCCAGCTTCCGGCAGCTTGAATATCTCCCGGTTGAAACCATGCAGACGCAAACGCAGACCGCTTTCCTGCGGCAGCCGTTCTCCAAGCAGTGTGTTTGCAGCAGTACCTATCCTGGTAAGATTTGCCAGGAGAGAAGGATGAGTTAGCGCCTTGCGTGATACATATTTTAGAAATGAAAGGCCTGAGAGTTTCGGCAGGTCGGAACGGGCGGAAATCACCATTTCCGGGGTGTCAAGGCCTTGCGGACACACCTCACGACAAGCACCGCACAGCAGACACTTTGAAAAAATCTCGGCATAATGCTTTGAGATTTCAGCCTTTGCTATTTTAGATTTGAGGTGCTGCTTGCCCCGCGGCGTATATACTTCATTACCAGTAGCCAAATACACCGGGCACACGGTATTGCAGGTGCCGCATTTGACGCAAAGGGCCTGGTCGTTCTTGCTGAGGTTATTCATTGATATATGTATCCCGG
>JAFDBU010000081.1 GCA_019313095.1 Deltaproteobacteria bacterium
ACAATAAGAGATAATTTGCCCTGTTTCTCAAGGCGGGGGAGTAAGTAAGTTATTGGTCCTTGATGATTTCAATGTTTGAGTATTCGGGAGACTGTGGTTTATTTTGGCATCTATTATATTTTTTATTTCAAGGTTTGATAGAACAGAAGTATCCGTTTTAAGAACATGTACAATGCAGTCACGGCAAACATTAAAAAAGTTCCTGTAATCATTATCTTTTTCAGTGGCAATTTCCCAGCAGTTTTTGGCCGGATTTTGTCTGGCCGGACAGTTTGTCTTATCACACTGCATAATTTCCCAACAGAAACAATCGCTACGTGATCCCATGACAAAAAATCTCCTTATGGAAGAACTTGAGCCGAATTTCTCAGGTGAGATGTAGTGGTTGAATTAATCCAATGAAATAGGGCACTTTTTAATTTTATTAGATGAAGCCTCCTTTTTCTGCTCACCAGTGGTCGTATGGAAATAATTTTTACAGCTATAATACATAGGTATAAATACCTAGTCAATGAAAATAATTCCATAAAAGCGGATGCTGACAGGTTAAGAAATATCAGATCCTGGTGCCTGATTTACAGGTAGGGTGAAAAAAGGCGGAAAAAACGATTACGCAGTTTCAGTATTAGGCTTTGAGATCTAAGTTCTGTCAGGGTCAATTCCCGGGCAGAACTTTTTTTCTCCTGCAGGATTTCCCCCATGGTCGCTGCCAGCTGAACGTCATAGCATTCCATGTTAAATTCAAAATTAAGCGCCAGGCTTCTTGCATCCCAGTTGGCAGACCCCAGCAAAACCCACAAATGATCCACCAGCATCAGCTTGGAGTGATCAAAAGGCGGCGGGCTCAAATAGACCCTGCAGCCTTCCTGGAGAAGCTCCTCCAAACCTGCATCAGAGGCCCATTTTACCATCCTGAGATTTGATGTTGCCGGCAGGATTATTTCTATCGCTACACCGCGAAGCGCTGCAATAAGAAGAGCTGAAATCAGTTGTGCGTCCGGCAGGAAATAGGGGGTAACGATACTGATTGACTCCTGGGCCGTGGCCATGGCGGCCATGATAACCTTTCGCAGTTTATCAAAATCCTCGTCCGGCCCGTCCGAGATGCCTCGAGCCACTCCGTCTCCCTGCGTAACAAGATGCGGGTACCATTTGTCACCTTCTAGAACCTGGCCGGTGGTAAAGGTCCAGTCCTCGGCAAAGGCACGCTGCAGTTCAGCTGTCACCGGGCCCTCAATGAGAAAGTGAACATCCTGTATGGGATGGCGGGGGTTGTCTCCAAGGCAGTTTCCTTCCCGTATGTTCATGCCGCCGGTAAAGCCGATTCTGCCGTCAATTACCATTATTTTCCGATGGTTGCGTAAATTGAAATACTGGAAACTCCAGGGCAGGATTGTTCTCATGAATTCCGCTGCTTCAATTCCTTCCCGGCGCAGGCGCCAGGTAATTGGCGGGAAAGAATAGCGGGCACCCACGCTGTCAACCAGCACTTTTATTTCAACACCCCTTTGTCGGGCATCACGCAGCGCTGCCCGAAATCGGCTGCCCCATGAGTCATTGTCAAAGATATAGCTGCACAAAGCAATGGTATACTGTGCCTTCTCTATAACCGCGAGCATACGGGGATATGCCTGGTCACCATTGAGCAGCGGTGTAATCATGTTGCCTCGCATAAGGGGCTGGCGGGTTAACTTTTCGGTCATCTGAATGAGCTTCAACAGGTTGTTTTTTCCTCTCCCGCTGCACATATTTTCAATAAATGATGGAGAAACTACATCAGACTGTTTTGGTAAAGCCACCGCCTGTTTATCGGCAAAACGAACCTTGGCTCGTCGCTTTATGCGGTTAACCCCGAAAAGCCAGTAAAGGCACACCCCCAGAACCGGCGCAAACCAGACCAGGCCAAGCCAGCCGGCAGCCGCCCTGGTGTCACGCTTTTTATACAGAATATGGATGGCGGTGCCGAGAGTGGCCGAAAAGTGAACTGCTGTGATCAGGTACGGCCAGATTTTTTGGGAAAAAGCGGGAATATACATGGATTAGAGAGGTGTCATAAGAGCAGTTACTGGAAAAGAGTTTATCATCCCGAGTATTTGAGACGCACTGTCACAGATAAGCATTTTGGGAGGATATAAACACCTTTTTACGGCATAGACACCTGTACAGCGCATGAGTTACTGTTTTGAACCCTTGGTACCGGGTGTGCTGAACCGGTCCTGTCTGGAAAAACAGTATAGAAAAAATTATTAATATACAATAGGTTAATGTACTATATTTGAAAAAACTCTATTATCTCCAGTAGCAATGAATTTTTTTCGAAAATTGTCCATAAACTGGTCTTTTCCGTTGTGCTATAATCTGCTGCCCCATTTTACTACTGCCGGGCAGGACTATAACAATCTTGCCAATTGTGCTAAAGATGCTCTGCAGGATGGCAGGATACAAACTTTTTTCCTTTCGGATCGCCCATTATCCAAGCAGGAGTTTTCTTCCTTCCGTCTGGCAGAGGATATTCTTGCAGCAGGCGGAGAACCTGTTATTTCCCTGGCCCTGACTTTTTATGATAGAAATACCTTTGTGGAAAGGTTGCAGGAATATATCCGGGCCGGGGTACAGCACTTTGTTTTTGTCTCAGGTGATTACCCGTTGAGGACTGAGGCTAAAACTTCTAAGCCGGTTTATGATATTGACAGTGTGCAGCTGTTCATGCTTCTGGCAGATTTTGTGGGAGAAACAGATATTGCTAGAGGCTGCGTGGTTTGCCCCTTTAAATATTATGAAAGTGAATTGGTATGGCAATATGAGAAACTTCGACGCAAAATCAGCGTGGGAGCTGATTTTGTTGTTACCCAAATGGGATATGATCTGCGAAAATTTGATGAGCTGCTGCAATTTTGCGCTCTCAATAAAATTACTGCCCCCCTGGTGGCAAATGTATTTATTGCGGACATGCAGATAGCTCGCCTGATCCAGGCCAGGGCCATTCCGGGTGTTAAAATGGAGAGTCCGCTACTACGTATACTGCATGAGAAGAAATCCGGGCGGGAGGCTGAACTGATGCGAAGCGCCAAAATTCTGGCTGTCTTAAAAGGTCTGGGTTATCACAGCGTCATGCTGGGCAACTCAAAAATTGATTTTTCTGAAATCGGGCAGGTCCTTGATGAGGCTGAGAGAATACAGCAAGGGTGGCAGAATATGGTGGCGGAGCTGGATTATTATGACGGCGAAGCTCAAAACTTTTTTTACTTTAAAAAAAATCCGCATACTGGTCTCAACAGCAGCGAACCGGCCTCTGTAGCTCTGAAGCATTTTCCTTCGCCAGCCTATTCTTTCAGCTATTTTATTGACTGGCTGGTCTATGTCCCCCAGGGGCCGATGTTTAAGCTTACCGGACGGTTTTGCCGTTTCTGCAGCAGCAGAAAATTCTGGTATAGGTTTCTGTGGCTGCTGGAATTCATTTCAAAACGTCCGCTTTACGGCTGCAGGATGTGTGGTGACTGCACCCTTTATGCCTGCGGCTTTCTCTGTTATCAGTCAGAATGTCCTAAAAAACAGCTGAACGGGCCATGCGGAGGCAGCATTGAAGGCTACTGTGAAGTATATCCTGAAAAAAAGCGGTGCTACTGGGTTAAAGTGTATCACAACATGAAAGGGGTCAGGCAGCACGTAACTTTTGTGGCCCCTCCTGTTCCGGCCAGGGATACTTCACTCAACCGCACATCGTCATGGATAAATTTCTTCACGGGTAAAGATCACCGCCGAATGAAAATAGAGGCCGAATAGAGAAAAAAGAAAGTAGGGTGAGTCAGGTTTGAGGAGTATGGCTCTGGCATTACTCCATCTTTTCTATTTGTACGTCAGACTTTAATTTGTCAGATTCTGCCATGGCACGCTGAAACACCTTACAGTCCTTGCACTTTTCAAAAACTTTTTCCCAGCTGTTATGTAAAAAGGAAATTTCCCAGCAGGTTTTCCCGGGCTCACATTTGGCAGGGCAGTCTATCGGATTTTCACAGTCAACTATCTTCCAGCAGGAACAGTCCTTATTCGCCATTACATTATCCCAAATATGTTTGCAGCATGATGATCGGTTATCAGGTTGCAAGAAGGGTCAATCAGTATAAAGCTGAGGAGCACCCTCCTGTTCAGAGATGCTCCTCAGCTGCCATTGTCCGATTAGTGAACAAAATTATCAGGGATACTGTCTATTGTCCGTATCCCGGTGAAGGTGCTCCTCCGTATCCTGGAGCGGGTGAAGGTTGACTGCCGTATCCGGGCGAAGATGCTTCTTTATCTGAAACTGCATCACTTGAAGCACCATATCCCCCTGACGGAGCAGATGGTTCTTGTGATGTGCCCTCTGTAACGCTTTTTTTGACTGACTGACTGGCAGCACTGTAGTTTACTGCCTGGTCACTATGGCTTCCTATAGTGTAACCGCTGACAAAACTAAAGACAGCGGCAATTATAATTAAAGATATTGCAATACTTGGTTTCATTATTTTTTTCTCCGGTTGCTAAAAATTAGTCGGCCTGATGAATTTGAAATAGGACATTGTCCAGTTCCCCATGACAATGGCGGTAATTGCAATAATGCTGGATACCGCTCCAGTGGATACCCCGGTAACACCGTGGCCGAGGTTGCATCCTCCTGCAATTACAGCACCGACTCCCATCATGACACTGCCGCCGAACGAAGTAAGAAATTGACCCACCGGCGGTATTTTCCAGGAAAATTCCTGACGAGACTTGGCACTTATAAAGGCACCAAATGGTACTGAAAAAATGAAGAATACACCCCAGGTACCTCTGAATATCCCGAGAAAAGTGAATTCCTGAAAGGGTGAATGGCTGCTGTTATACAACAGTGAGTTGAAAAGTTCCCGCGTCGGAGTTGTAATTGCCAGTCCCCGTGGAAAACCGCCGTAATAGGATGATATCCACCAGCCTGCCATGGTTAGCAAACCGACCATTAAACCGGTCAGGGCCCAAGTAAAAGTTTTAGTCTTGGTCAAGCCAAACTTAGGCTTGCCCATGAAAACATAAACCATAATAATTAAAGACAAAACAAAGATGGAGACCCACTTAACGGTCATGCCCTGGCCGAAAAGGTGCCAGAAGGCCGGATTTTGCATGCCGCCTATCTCGTAAGAAAAGGTTTTCAGATAATTATGCAGTGGTCTGAAAATTCCATCCGTGGTCATCACCACCCCGAAGAAAAAACCGATGATGGCGATGATGGCAGCCGCCTGACCCTCACCGAGCCTGAAGACTATACCGCTGGCACAACCACCTGCCAGAACAATCCCCATACCGAAAAGAAAACCGCCCAGTATATTGGCCAGAGGGAGAAAATTCTGCCGCAGGAGCTGAGTATGTATGATTTCTCCTGTTTGCGGACTTGTTGTGACCATGTACCCCATGTCCTGGATCAGGTTAGATCCGATAATGGCCACAACCACACTGAGGAGATAGGCCCTGAACATCGTCATATTTTCCAGGAAGATTATGTCCCTGAAAGCTGAGTTTAGGCAGAAGCGTCCTCGCTGTAATATATAGCCAAGGGCCAGGCCAAGGAGTATTGCTGAGATTATACTTATAAAACTACCCTGCATTATAAACCTCCTTGCCTGCCGGTACTTCACACGGTTTATCTCCCACTTTACAGCCGCCGGCTTTGGCAACCATTATGGGTATATTGGTTTTTCTTTCAACATCTTTGCTTACGGAGCCCGAGATAAGCCTGTCAAAGCCCACTTTATTGTTGCAGCCGAGGATCATGAGGTCAGCCTGTTCTTCTTCGGCAACTTTTAAAATTTCTTCAGTAACGTTACCAGCCCTGATCACATTTTTGATCTTGAAGAGGCCATATTTTTCAAGTTCCCTTGTATAAAAGGAAAGCACTTTCTCAGATTTGCGATCCAGTTCTTCCTGGAATTCTGTATCCTTAACCGCATCCCTTAGGGTGGATATTTCTGCTTCACCAAGCATGTCTCCCATGAGAGACCGGCCCAGCAACCTCTGGACGTGGACCAGGATTACTTCTTCCGGCGGTCTTACTTGATTCTTGAAAACTTCCAGTACGCCCAGAGAACTCTTGGTTTCATCACACGCGATTAATATTTTTTTCATTTTCTTTTCCTCCGTACTTTTTTATTGTTAATCCTTAATGTAATGGTTGCCCTATATAGCAACTAAATTCCAACCAATCTTGCCTAAACATTAAGCAAAAGCCGTGCCA
The DNA here is from genome assembly GCA_019313095.1 of Deltaproteobacteria bacterium. Lineage (GTDB taxonomy): Bacteria > Desulfobacterota > Desulfobulbia > Desulfobulbales > BM004 > BM004. The sequence goes on from JAFDBU010000081.1 coordinate 6,242, forward strand.
GAAAGCCTGAATAAAAAAAATTCAAAAATTTCATACATTTATGCGTTTGTTGTAAAATTATGTCGTTTCAGTTTGTTAAATGTGTTAAATAGCGTTAAAAACATTTAACAAATTTTAACAAGGTTTATTCCCATGCATAGAAGATCTCCATTTGATAATAAATATCTGATGAACGTCTTTGAGAGTATCAGGGACGGGATAATGTTCATGAACCCGGACGGTGATATCATCTACTTCAACAGTGCTGCTGAAAAGATGACAGGATACAAACGGGAAGCGGTAATAGGTCTGCCATGTACTTTTCTGGACAGCGACACCTGTGTTATTCTGACCGAATCGGGTCGGCAGAAATGCTGCACGCTTTTTGAGACTGGTGAGCCTATTTATAACAAAAAATGCAGGATCCGGTCTAAAACAGGGCAAACTGTGTACCTGCTCAAAAATGCAGTGCCGCTGAAGGACGATCACGGTGAAATTATCGGGGCTGTAGAGTCCATGACAGACATAACCTCCCTTTACATGAAGGAGCTTGAAATTGAAGAATTAAAGCAGGAGCTGCGCCAGCATAACTGGTTTATGGGACTTTTGGGTAGCAGCGTTCCCATGCACAGGCTTTTTGAGCAGATCAGGAATGCTGCCGGCAGTGACGCCCCCGTTCTTATCTGCGGTGAAAGCGGCACCGGCAAGGAACTGATCGCGAACGCCGTTCACCAACTGAGCAGCAGAAAGGAGGGGCCGTTTGTCAAGATGAACTGCGCCTCCTTAAACGAGTATTTGATGGAAAGTGAGCTGTTCGGCCATAAAAAAGGCTCCTTCACTGGCGCTATCAGTGATCGGAAAGGGAGATTTGAGGCGGCTCATAAAGGTTCAATCTTTCTGGATGAAATCGGGGATATGCCCCAGGCAATGCAGGTGAAACTCCTGCGGGTCCTGGAAGAAAAAATTATTGAACGTGTAGGTGAACATAAACCAATCAAGATCGACGTCAGGCTGATCTCAGCCACGCACCAGGATCTGCATACCCTGGTTTCCATGGGGAAATTCAGACAGGACCTGATGTACCGGGTCAATGCGATAATTATTCATACCCCGCCATTGAGAGACCGACTGGATGACATTCCGCTACTCGTGACCCACTATTTGAAAAAAATATCCATCACCAATGATAAGAAGATTGAACGACTGAGCGGTCCGGCTTTAGATGTTTTAGAAAATTACAAATGGCCGGGCAACGTCCGGCAGCTCATAAACGCCCTTGAACATGCAGCAGTTAGCTGCAAAACAGATACCATTGATGTACCTGATCTGCCGGATTATGTCTTCGAAGACGTTGGAGTCGTGCAGGATGGGCAGCAGGATGAAAAGGCCAGGATCCAGGCTGCTCTGGATATGTTCAAGGGCAACCGGACAATGGCCGC
>JAFDBU010000082.1 GCA_019313095.1 Deltaproteobacteria bacterium
CAGCAGACCCTGCCAGTTTTCCTTGGAGATGCCCCCGACAAAATCTTCTAGGTGCACCGGCGGGGCACTGGCAAAAGCCAGGATGCGGCCCGAGTTCACATCCATGGCTATGACCGCCCCGGCCTTCCCGGCCATGGCCTTTTCCGCCTCAAGCTGCAGATCCAGGTCAACCGTAAGCTGCAGGTCATTGCCCGGCAGAGGTTCTCTGCCCTTTAGCTGACGCTGCTCAAAGCCGTGCGCATCAACCTCCATATATAAGATGCCCTTCTCGCCCCGCAGTTCCTCTTCATAAAGCTTTTCAAACCCCCGTTTGCCTATCTGGTCACCGGACTGGTAGTTCTCCAAATCACTTTCATTAAGTTCCTGCTGATTTATCTCGCCGGTATAACCAATCATGTGTGAAGCTAAATCTTCATACAGGTAGTTTCGTCGCGGCAGCACTTCGATTCTGATACCCGGCAGGTCGTAGTGATTATTTTCAATGTAGACAAGGGTCTTCCAGTCAATATCCTCCGCCAGCAATATCGGGATATGTCTTGGATTGTCTGCAGCTTCCCGTACCTTTTTCAGCAGAACCGCGATCTCCTCGTTCAGGATCAGGGAGAGTTTTTTGATGATTTCATCAGGTTCCGGAGAATCTTCCTTGACCCAGACAATGTTGAAGCTGGGTCGATTCGTAATGATAGTCCTGCCCTCCGTGTCAAGTATGTTGCCTCTTGGAGAAACAATGTCGAGCATACGGACCCGGTTATTGTCAGCCTTCTCGCGGTATTTGGTGCCGCTCTGTATCTGCAGGAACCACAACCTGGCTATGATGACGGCAATAAAAAAAATGATAACCAATGTTGCTATATCGGTACGTTTTTTCAGCTGATTCACTTCATCGGCATCAACTTTTTTTATCCTGGTAAATATTTTTTCAAAGGGGGCCATCTGGAAAACTATACTATTTGAAGCGGTTTGAGCTTTTTGTACCGAGTAAACGACCGGAGGCAGACGTACTCCGGTAAAAATTCATGACGGCATCAAGGCCACCGAAAACCGGGGCTCCTATGACAGCCAGCATAAGGAGCTGCAGCATTATCGGGCCCCAGGACCATTGTGGCGGTGAGTCCGGTGCCAGAGAATAGGAAAAAAGGAACATGAAGATACTGACCAGCAGAAAACTGATTACCGCCAGGGGGACCTGGTAAGCAAACTGATTTATGGCGACCTTCCTGGAAACACCTTTGATGAAAGCGAAAATCAGAAGATATATAACCGGATAGAGCCCCAGATAAACCCCTGAAAAAACATCCATGAGCAGCCCCAGCAGCAGGATGATGACAGCTCCCGCCAGAATTTCTTTTTGGCAGGCGATATAGACTATCAGCAAAAAGAGAATATCGGGTTGCCCCAGCCAGGCCGGCAGCAATTGCAGAAAGGTTGTCTGCACCACCAGGACCAGAATGCCGAGGATGAGAAAAATCAGGATAAACATGGCAAACCTTGTCCTAATCCTCAGTCAGGGAGTATTTTTTCATGATGATAATGAGATACTCGAGCTGCGAAAAGTCAACAGCCGGCTCAATTTCAATATCCTGAAACATGCCGCGCCTGCTTTTCTTTATACCTGAGACCGTACCGACCATAAGCCCCTTGGGAAAAACCCCTCCCAGGCCTGAGGTCAGGACATAATCGTCCTTTTCAACAACAGCGCTTTTTAAAACATAATGCAGGGCAAAAGCCTCGCGCCCCAATCCCTTGACAATACCCTGCACCCTTGTTTTCTGGGTTATGACGTCAATGGCGCTGTTCGGGTCTGTTGCCAGCAGCACCTTGGAATAATTCGGTGAAGAAGTCAGGACCTGGCCGACCACACCTTCAACAGTCACAACCGGCATACCTTTCTGGACTCCGTCGCTGGAGCCCCGGTTAATGGTCAGGGTCCTGAACCAGAGAGACGGGTCCTTGCCGATAATTTCCGCTGTCAGGGTTGGCGGCGGCAGGGACTCTTTAAGCTCCAGCAGCTTCTGGAGCCGGATATTCGTTGCCACTGCCTCCCGGTATTCAATATTGGCAATCTTGTATTTCAACAATTCCTGCCGAAGCTGCTCATTTTCCCGCCTGACATTGATCAGAGCCAGGTACTTGTCCCAGAACCCGCTGACATAATTGGAAGCATGAGAGATTGCTGTCTGGAAGGGACCGATGACCTCCAGGCCGAACTTATGGGGGGTGGTGAATTCCTTGCGGCCTGCCATGGAAATAAAAAGGATTAAAATCGCGGTGAGAAGGCAGCCGAAAAGCAGAAAAAACCGCAGTTGTTTAGACCGCTTTTCCCTCTTCCGCATTGTTCTGGTCAACTGAAAAACCTCTCCTTAGCGAATGGTTGAAACACTACCATTATTCCGGGGTATGCTGCCTGAGCTGAACTGCAGGTCACCAGTTGATCTTAACCTCTTTCAGGATATCGATATTATCGAGTGCCGCGCCTGATCCAAGCACTACAGAGGAGAGTGGATCTTCGGCAATTATTATCGGCAGACCTGTTTCTTTATTAAGGCGCTGATCAAGATTCCGCAGCAGGGCACCGCCGCCTGTCAGTACTATGCCCTGGTCAACAATATCGGCGGACAGTTCCGGCGGGGTGAGTTCCAGGGCCATTTTGACGGCATCAATTATAGCATCAACCTGTTCTGCTATTGCGGACCGTATCTCTGCCGAATTGATGGTCAGAGTTTTGGG
>JAFDBU010000083.1 GCA_019313095.1 Deltaproteobacteria bacterium
CGACCGCAGGGAGAAATCTTTTTGAAAGATCTCTCCTGCTTTACAGCCGTTCGAGATGACGGAATGATATGATTGCGGTCGTTTAAGATGACAGAATCAGGTTAATAAGACATTGATGAACTATTTTGTTCAATCGAGAATGCCGGTAGGCATCTCAGGGACTTTCTCACCACCCAGTACATAACCACCGTCAAGTCTCAGTATTGCCCCGGTCATGAACGGTGCGTCCTTTATCAGAAATAGAACTGTTTTAACTATATCATCCAGGCTTCCGGTCCGTTCCAAAAGAGTATGATCAACGACAGCCTGTCGGTCTCTGTCTTCCAGGGCCTCCCATCCCCGTGTGCCTTCACCGTGCCTGGTTTCAAAAAAACCCAGCATCAATTCGTTGACCCGGACGTTTGGTGCAGCCTCACGGGCCCAGGTTCCGGTAAAGGAGGAAACCGCTCTGTTGGCAGCAGCATAGCCGTCATTAAATATCAACCCGGCCGGGCCTGTCCGCCCGACAATTCCTGCTATGGATGAGATGTTGATTACCACTCCCCTGCCTGAACTCTTCATCAGAGACATTGCATGGTGGACAACCAGCCATTTGGCTTTCAGCGTCGTGTCCATTTCCAGTTCCCACTGCTCTTTATTTGTCTCAAGATCATAGGAACCATGGATAACCGGCATGCCACCCCGTTCAATATTGTTGATCAGGATGTGCAGCGCCCCGAATTTATCCCGAACTTGATTTATGAGACCCTGCACCTGTTCTTTATTCCGCAGGTCAACCGGAGCTGCAAAATGGTTTTCACGCAATCCGGCAAACTCCTCTTTCATTTCCTCGGCTTCTTGCGGCCAGTCGTCATGATAGGGGAGAACCAGTGTTGCCCCTTCTCCTGCAAGAGTCCGGGCAATTTCTTTACCAATTCCCCGGCTGCCTCCCAGTACCAGGGCGACCTTGTTCTTAATTTTCATAAAATCTTCTCCTGTTTTTGTATTGTATCAAAAATAGGAGAATAACCTTATGATAGCAAGAGAGAAAAACGGTAATAAGTCACAAAGGCACTGAGGCACAAAGTTTAGTTACGGGGATGCTGGAGTTTTTGAGAAATGGGGTGCAGGGTAAAGAGAAGTTAAATCTGCCTGCCAGTGTTAAAAAGATTCGTTCTTGCCATTTAAAATAGTACAAAATTAAAAATAAAGACATTATTGGTGATATCTCGACATCACTCATGTCATATCGACACTCACCTCGTCATTTCGACCGCAGGGAAAAATCTTTAAAGATCTCTCCGGCCTAACGGCCGTTCGAGATGACAGCTAATCCTTTACCCCTCCTCTGGCTGTGACAATTACCTCTTCCATGGGTATGTCCTGACCGGCCTGCTTAAGAGCCTCCTTGACAATCATACGCATACCACCACAACAGGGCACCTCCATGATTGCCAGCTTGATGCTCTTGGGCTTCGCTTGCCTGAAAACCTCGACAAATTTCTGAATGTAGCCGTTCACATCATCAAACTTCGGGCAGCCCATCATAATCACTCTATCCGCCAGAAAGTCCCGGTGAAAATGGGGGTAGGCCACCGGCACGCAGTCTGCAGCCACGAGAAGATCAGCATTTTTCAAAAAAGGCGCCTGTGCCGGTACCAGGCGGATCTGAACCGGCCAGTGAGAGAGCGCTGAACCGGACTTGGGTGCAGCAAGATCAAATCTCGGCTTATTAGCAGCCTGGCATGGGGTTTCAATTTTTATGTTAGCAAGTCCCGGAGATCGAGCCACGCCGGGCTTCTCTTTTTCCTTTTGTTTTCCGCTGTCGAGCAATTCCATCACCGCTTCCTCATCAAATTCGTCTGCCTCTCTTTCCACAATCCTGAGGGCATCTTTCGGGCAGGCCTCGAGACAGGCTCCCAATCCATCACAGTATTTATCTGCAATCATTGTTGCCTTGCCGTCAACAATCCGCAACGCCCCTTCAGCACAATCCGGAACACACTGACCGCAACCGTCGCACAACTCTTCATTGATCTCGATTATCCTGCGTAAGACTTTCATTTTTCTCTCCTTTGTGCTTCCATGCCTTTGTCACTAGTCTTTTCTAACACCTTGCGCGCCAGCTCCTGCCCGCTTTTCGTTAAAAACGACTTCTCTATGATCTTAGCTAGATGTTCGGGGGATGATGGACTCTCCTTCTGCTTTTCTTCAAGATTTACTATCAGGTCCGCATCATAAATAACCTTGAAGTTTATTGTTTCTTCCTGGCGCGGTGAATGATGATGCTCTATAATATCACACACCTCATTAATGATGCCTTCTTCTGCCCCGAGCCTGGTTAATATTTCCCGGGCCACAGGCGGGCCCTCAACATGCTGGTATTTCGGGGCGGAGCTGTTGTATTTGCGTTCTGACTCCTTTATGCCGATATCATGCAGATACGCACTCAAGGTCGTGACAACGGGATGGGCCTCTTCTTCTTTGCATATCTTCTCGGCATAACGGGCAACCTTGGTAGCATGTCCAATTCTTTTAAAATCGCTTTCAAAGTAGCGCTTCATCTCAATCGGTACACGCTCAACCAGCAATTCTTTTTTCTTGGCGAGAAGTTCCGGGGGCATGGCCCCCAAGCACTGCTCAGCGTATGGACAATAGGAGGCACAGCCTAAGTCCATCTGGGGATTGATCATCTTGTTTCCGCAATTACCGCACTTGCGGGTTGAGTCATCCTTAAAGAACTCCACGACATGATCACATTTAGGGCATTTTGCTTCAAAAACCGCCGCACCATCCCAATATCGACTGTCCTGTCCCGGGCACTGCATGGCATTCTCCTCATTTAAAAACTCAAGCTGTAATCCGGAAGAGAATAGACTCTCTCCCGGATCAACAGGCCTTATTGGTAAGCATTAAACTTTATTTTTAAATATAGTCATTTATTTGTTATTACGCATCAAAGGTGCTTTTAAATTATAAATGTTCATTACACAGTTGCTTGAACATCCTCAAAAGATTCGACCGGTTCTCCTAGAATCGCTGCCAGATCTTCAGCCGGTGTTGAAATTGGCTTGATGGCAAAATTCTCGACCAGAACCTTCAATACATTCGGGGTAATGAAGGCCGGCAGACTCGGTCCTAAACGAATATCCTGGATACCGAGGTGGAAAAGGGTCAACAGGATGGCAACCGCCTTCTGCTCGTACCAGGAAATCACCATGGACAGCGGCAGATCGTTCACTCCGCAGTCGAACGCCTTAGACAGAGCTACAGCGATCTGGATGGCTGAATAGGCGTCATTGCACTGTCCGATGTCAAGCAGCCTCGGTATGCCGCCTATATCGCCAAGGTTCTTGTCAAAAAAGCGGAACTTGCCGCAGGCCAGGGTCAGAACAGCACAATCTGACGGGACTTTTTCAACAAATTCGGTGTAATAATTACGGCCGGGCTTGGCTCCATCGCAGCCCGCCACCAGGAAAAAATGCCGCAGATCTTTATTCCTGACCGCTGTAATTATCTTGTCTGCTACAGACATGACAGTGTTGCGGGCAAAACCGACCATGACAGAACCTTTGTCTGTATCCCCGGCAAAACCTTCCATCTCAAGAGCTTTTTCAATCACCGGTGTAAAATCCTTATCAGCTATGTGGTTGACACCCGGCCAGCCTACCAGACCGGTGGTGAATATATTTTCTGCATAAGAGGCTTTAGGCTTCTGTATGCAGTTGGTGGTCATGACAATGGCGCCCGGAAAGGCTGCGAATTCTTTAGCCTGGTTCTGCCAGGCAGTGCCGTAATGGCCGTAAAAATGTTCAAATTTTTTCAATTCAGGGTAACCGTGACACGGCAGCATCTCGCCATGGGTATAAACATGGATACCCTTTCCATCGCTCTGTTTGAGTATTTCTTCAAGATCCTTCAAATCATGCCCGGAAACCAGTATAGCCTTGCCTTTTTTAGCTCCCAGTGACACCTGGGTGGGTACAGGATGACCGTAGGTCGAAGTATTGCCGTCATCAAGCAACTCCATGGCCCGCAGGTTCACCTCGCCGCACTTCAGCACCGTGCCGATCCATTCATCAACACTCATATCCA
>JAFDBU010000084.1 GCA_019313095.1 Deltaproteobacteria bacterium
CCAGTCTTAAGGCTTGTTCGGCTTTTTGCTTCTCCTGGAAGGGAAAATGGAGTTGAACATCCCGGACCGGGAGTTTTTCTTTCCTCAGCCGTATAAGTTCTTGCATGCCATCCTCATGTTCAGGGCGGCAAGTCCGTATATGATAATTATTGCTAAGAGAATTATAATAAGCCAGTGCATGTTTAAATCCTATTAACTAAATGACCCATTTCTTTAATTCTATTATAATCACTTTCAGACGGATGAGGGAAAAATTCGGCCAGCCAAAATATTCCTACGAAATCCATTCATTGCTGAATTTTTTCAACCTGCCGACAACCCTGTCCCGGCCGATTGCCATAAGAACGTCAAAAAGTCCGGCACCGGCAGCCTGTCCGGTGACCACAGTCCTGGTCCCGTTAATAAGGATGCCTGGTTTTATGTCAAGTTCGTCCGCCAGTTCCCTGGTAACCCGCTCAATATCTTCCTTGTTAAAGTCAGGCAGACCGGCAAAACGTTCTGCGAGCAGACCAAGCCATTCGCCTATTTTTTCATACTTTGAAAGATTTTTTTTCACCGGTCGCGGGTCAAGCTCATAGTCGTCGCTGAAATAGGCGCGGCCGGGCCCGGTAAAGTCTTTCAGTGTATGAAAACGGCTCCTGATAAGATCGATTGTGCTGTAAAACCAATCCTTCTTGCTACTCTCATAGGAAGTATCCCAGAGATTTTCAGCCAGCAGTTCCTCTTTTATCAGGGGCAGAAGATCTGCAACCGGTACGGTCCGCAGATAATGGGCATTTATCGATAGAGCCTTCGGATCAGTGATAAATTTTGGATCACCCTTGGTATAGTTGAAGATTGAGTTGGCCTTATTCATGCCTTCCAGGGCAAAGGCGTTGATGAGTTCCTCCCGGGTAAAGATTTCCTGATCACTCGCAGGCGACCAGCCCAGAAGTACCAGGAAATTGACGAGGGCCCAGGGCAGAAATCCATTTTCCTTGTAGAATTGCACGGTCACCACTTCACCGTGAGACCTTTTGGAAATTTTTGCCTTCTTCGGATCGAGGGTGAGTGACATATGGGCAAATTCAGGCACCGGCGCATCCAGGGCTTCATAGATAAGGATCTGGCGGGGTGTATTGCCGAGACCGTCCTGCCCCCTGATTATGTGAGTTATGCGGTCACGAACATCGTCAACCACATTACTGAGCAGGTATAAAGGCGTACCGTTGGAACGAACAATGACAAAATCTTCAATATCCTTATATGACTTTTCGATACGACCGTAGACCTTGTCTTCAAAGACGACTGATCCACCACCCTCAGGCACCCTGAATCGGATGACAAACGGAATATTCTCCGCCTCTTTTCGGGCAATCTCTTCCTGAGTCAGATGGAGACAGGTACGGTCATACTGATACGTTATTTTGGCAGCCATTGCGGCCTGACGTTTTACATCAAGATCATCCTTGGTGCAGAAACATTTGTAGGCATGTCCGGTGTCGATTAATTTATGCGCTGTATCAATATGTTCCCTGATATGATCGGACTGATAGTAAGGCCCTTCGTCCCAGGTTATCCCCAACCAGTTGAGGCCGTCAATGATGCCTGCGATTGACTCTTTAGTTGAGCGTTCAACATCTGTATCTTCAATTCTTAAGATGAGTTTGCCGTTATGTTTTCTGGCATAAAGCCAGTTGTAAATGGCGGTCCTGGCGCCACCAATGTGCAGATAGCCTGTTGGGCTCGGGGGAAACCGTAGTCTGATCTCTGACATCATTTACTCCTGTATACTATTTTTTTGCTGAAATAAGCAGGAATTTAAAATGCAGGTAATTTGTAAGGCTGCTCTTTATAAATCTTTTCAATAATACAATCAATAGGCATTACAAGCAGAAAAAGCGATTATTTAATTCTCATTGTATGAAAAGGAAGAATAAAAGAGAGAAAGACTGTATTTTAAAAAAGCTTTTTCTTGACTTGTTTAAATAAGATTTTTACCTTTTGCATCTTTACCGAGGTTCATTCATAAAACTTTACACAATAAATAATTTATTGCTGCTCTTCAGGTCCGAAACCTGAATAGAAATTTAAACTGTGACTTTCCCCGGCTGGAGCAAGTGGTTGTTTGCCGGAATAATAAAGGAGAAATAATGAAAGTTCTTATCAGTGACAATTTAGCCCCTGTCGGCGCTCAGATCCTCATGGACTCAGGCCTTGAGGTGGATATCAAAACCGGTTTGGCCCCCGAGGAGCTGAAAAGTATAATTCCGGATTACGAGGGTCTGGTTATACGGAGCGCTACCAAGGTGACAGCAGAGATAATCGAGGCTGCCGCCAATCTTAAAGTTGTCGGCCGCGCCGGCATCGGTCTTGACAATGTTGATATCGTAACAGCCAGCAAGCACGGCGTTGTGGTAATGAATGCTCCGGACGGCAATGCCACCACCGCAGCTGAACATGCTATAGCCATGATGATATCCCTGGCCAGGAATATTCCCCAGGCGACAGCTTCCATGAAGGAAGGCAAATGGGAAAAGAAAAAATTCATGGGGCGTGAGTTGACCGGCAAAACCCTGGGAATTGTCGGTATCGGAAGGATAGGCAGTATTGTGGCTGCCAGGGCTCAAGGCCTGGAAATGAAAGTAATCGCCTATGATCCTCATATGCCTGAAGATCTGGTAAAAAAACTTGGCGTGGAACTGACCACGCTTGATGAGGTGTGCAGGAAAGCGGATTTTATTTCCGTGCATGTACCTATGACCAAGGACACCAAACATCTTATTTCGACAGAACAGTTTAAAAGCATGAAAAAGGATGCCATGCTTATAGATTGTGCCCGTGGTGGCGTGGTTGATGAAGAGGCCCTGCATGAAGCACTGGTCGCCGGTGAAATTGCCGGTGCTGCTCTGGATGTGTTTGCGGTTGAACCGACTACCAGGGAAAACTGTCCGCTGCTGGGTCTGGATAATTTCATCTGCACCCCGCATCTCGGTGCTTCGACCAGTGAAGCCCAGGAAAATGTGGCTGTTGCTATTGCGAAGCAGGTAAGTGAATATTTGAGGACCGGTGTGGTGAGTAATGCCATTAACGTGCCTTCTGTCAGCAGTGATGTGCTGTCTAAGGTCGGCCCCTATCTTACCCTGGCTGAGATGCTTGGTTCCTTTCATATGCAGATTGCCAAAGGCGGTGTGGAGGAGGTCAACTTGGAATATATCGGAGAATTTGAGGAGGGGACAACAGGTCCGATTACCGTGGCCTTTCTCAAGGGACTTTTCACCCCGATCCGGCAGGATGCGGTAAACTATGTCAATGCCCCGCTGATTGCCAAAGAAAGAGGTATAAGGGTAGTGGAGTCAAAAACAGGCCATTCCGATGACTTTACCAGCCTGCTTTCCATCCGGGTGAAGACGACGGAAGGGGAAAATACGCTGGCCGGAACGGTTTTCGGCAAGAGCGAACCTCGTCTGGTGCGTATGAATACTTTCTGTCTGGAAGCGCTTCCATCCGGCCCGATGCTCTTTGTTTACAACAAGGATATTCCCGGTGTGATCGGTGCATTAGGCACCACTCTGGGTGACCATCAGGTTAATATTTCAAGGATGACTGTGGGACGTGAACCTGAGCAGGGCCGCAATATTATCCTGCTTAATACAGACAGTACCATCAGCAAGGAACTGCTAAAAACCGTACAGCAGTTGGAACATATCGATGATGCCATGGCTTTGGTGCTGCCTCAATATGCAGAAGTATGAGTCAGGCATGTAAGGGGAAATTATATTAAATCGAGGTGAGCCGCATGGAGAAGAATGAAGAATGCAAACCCTGCCCTGAAGGCCAGGTCAGAAAGGATGGTAAATGTGTAATGCCGGAAGTCACATTTACGGCATTTATCATATCCCTTAATACTTCTGCGCTTTTTCATCTTGGTGAATTAAGTGACCCGGTTTCCGGCGAAAAGAACCAGGATCTAGTGCTGGCCAAACACACCGTAGATACCCTGAAGCTGCTGGAAGATAAAACCAAAGGTAATTTGAATCATGAAGAGCAGAACCTTTTGAAGAATATCATCTATGACCTTAAAATGCGTTATGTAACAAAGATGGATAAGAAATAATACGAATTGTGCCTGTATAAATCTTTTCGGTATTACAAGCCAAAATTTTAGGCAATTTTACCTGTCCCTTCGTAATGCAAGCAGCGCCCAGAAAAGAAAGTTCAAGCCTCAGCCTGAAAGCTCCCGCTAAAATCAACCTTTTTTTGAAAATACTGAACCGTCGTCCAGACGGGTACCATGAACTTGAAAGCGTCATGCAGAAGATCGGGATATTCGATATGCTGCATTTTTCAAAACAGGGAGAGTCTATATCCCTTTCCAGTATCGGAGGTGAAGTGCCGGAAGGCCCTGAAAATCTTGTTTACAGGGCGGCACAGGCCTTTTTTTCAGCAACAGGCATTAAAGCCGGCGTCCTGATCACACTTGAAAAAAATATTCCCGTTGCCGCCGGTCTGGGGGGCGGAAGCAGCGATGCGGCGGCAGTACTCCAGGGTCTGAACAGACTTTTCAGTGTTAATCTAAAACTGACCCGTTTAGCAGATATCGGACTGCAGCTCGGGGCCGATGTCCCGTTTTTTGTATATGATTACAGCTGCGCCCTGGCCACCGGTATCGGTGAGTGCCTCCAGGAAGTCGAGCCCATTAAGGATTACTGGATTGTCCTGGTGAATCCCGGTTTCACCCTGTCCACTAAGTGGGTTTATGAGAATTTCCCGTTGACATCCTGCTCTAATCCATATATCTTAGCGCGGGGTCGAAACAGGTCGAGTAATTATCATATTATTTCCCATGGATTAGTTGAAGAACTTGGCAACGATCTCGAAGCAGTTTCAGTAAGCCGCTACCCGGAGATAGGAGAAATAAAGAAGGAAATGAAAAAAGCAGGTGCTGTCGCAGCTCTTATGAGCGGCAGCGGACCGACTGTTTTTGGTTTGTTTTCAGACAAGGAAGAAGCACACAAGAGTTTTATGCAGTTTGCCGGGAAATACGGCAGTAAGGTCTTTCTTGTCAGACCGTATATTCCTTGATTGTCTTTTAGTAAATATATATAATTAATTTTTTTCTGTCTCAAAAGAATCGTTCCATTTGCTACGAACTGGAGCCGGGTCCATGAGAGGCATTTCAGCGGCTTTAGGATTTATATTCGGCACATTGGGGCGTCGTCAAGCGGTAAGACACAGGATTTTGGTTCCTGCATTCGGAGGTTCGAATCCTCCCGCCCCAGCCAGAAAAATAATCTGTCGCAGGAGCAGGACAGATATTAAATTGGTAGCAGCCATTACCTAAAAACAAAGAAAGCAAAAGAACCATGCCTAACATTATCAAGGTATTTTCCGGAAATGCCAATCCAGAATTGGCAAAAGAGATATGCGAGTATCTTAATATCTCATTGTCAAAAGTAGAGGTGCGAAGATTCAGTGACGGTGAGATTTTCGTGGAGATCGGTGAAAATGTCCGGGGAACGGACGTATTTGTCATTCAACCCAC
>JAFDBU010000085.1 GCA_019313095.1 Deltaproteobacteria bacterium
GATGCAGATGAATTCTTATTGGCGGGTAAGTGCTTTGTCTGAAAGAGAGAAAGGCACATGCTGAGAGGAGCAAATTATGCCTAAAAAAGCAATATATTTAGTCATTGCTTCACTTTTTGTATTCTGCCAGGGAGCAAAGGCACAAGTCCAGACGATTTTCAGTTCATTGAGTTCGCCTCCCATATCAAAAAAGCAGTAATTTCAAATGGTTTTTAGCTGGAAGAGAAAATTGAAAAAGCCAATAGACAATTTTTCTCTCCTATGGGATCGGGTACCCCCAAAAACATTAATACACTTATTTATTACCGGTTTTTGTCCAAACTGGTATATCTTTAGAGGGTAGAGTGGGAATAAAAATTTACATGGCAATTTCAGCACTTATACTGCAAACTCTTTTTCCGGGGTGAAAGAACGATTGGAGCAACTAAACGATCTCAAGAAAAACGGCTTAATCACTGAGGAAGACTACAATATGAAAAAAGCGGAAATATTGCAGGATTTATAATTTGCAATGCAGATGGACTGATAGGTTTCTACCTTAAAATTACACCGCCACCTATAACTTCATCCTCCCGGTAAAAAACCGCAAACTGCCCCGGGGTCACAGCCAGTTGCGGTTCATGAAATCGCACTTCATACACCTTAGCCGCAGTGGACATAACCTGTGCCGCTGCTCCTTTATGCCGATATCGAATCCTGGTCAGGAAATTATGCGGCAGGTCAGGTTCAACTCCAGACAGCCAATTTACTTCAGCAACAGACATTTTACGCTGCAGCAGAGCATCTTTTTTACCTATCACTACCGCATTCTGCAGAGGATCAAGGGCCACGACGTAGTATGGGGTGGCATCGGGAATGCCCAGCCCCTTACGCTGTCCCACGGTGTAATACTGGATTCCTTTATGCCGTCCCATCTCCTTACCTTCCAGGTTAACGATCGGCCCAGAACTTTTGTCAGCAGTATGTTTGGTCATAAATGTATGGATATCCTGGTCTTTCAAAAAGCAGACATCCTGGCTTTCTGAACTATGTAAGCCGGCGAGGCCCGATTCAGCGGCCATTCTGTAAACATTTTTTTTTGTCTGCTCTCCAAGGGGCATAAGGACTCTGCCAAGCTGTTCCTGGGTCAGGCGGTGCAGGAAATAGGACTGGTCTTTTTGGGGATCAAGACCTCTCAGGAGGTGAAAGGTGTCATCAGAATATCGAATGATCCGGGCATAATGACCGGTGGCCATGAAATCGCAGCCGCATGCCAGAATTTCTTCCATAAGCCTGCCGAATTTGATCCTGGGATTGCAGAGAACACAGGGATTTGGGGTTTTGCCCTTAAAATAGCTACTGGTAAAGTATTCAAGAACTATATTTTTAAATTCTACTGTCAGGTCAACGACTGTTAGGGGGATATCCAGATGAGCCGCAACTGTTTTTACTCTTTCAATCTGCCGCTCCAGGTCAGGTTGAGCCAGCCCCATGAAAAAACCATGAACATTGTACCCCATGTTTTTTAAAAGCATTGCGGTGACGGAACTGTCAACTCCGCCACTCATAGCAACGCCAACCGAGAACTTCTTTTTCTGGTTTTCCGGCAACATTAGTTTGTTAGCTGTTTGCAGACTCTTAGATAAAATGTACTTATGATTTTTCCAAGTGTAATCTAGCCGTGAGATAATGAATAATCACAATTTATTATCGTATTATATAATTAATTGTGCAATTATTTTGAGCCTGTTTAAATTTTTACTTGTACCTTTGATTGAACCCCTGAATTGTAAAAAGTAATGTCAGAGAAAAGAGTGCAACATAATAAACGTGAAAAGGGTTTGAACTTAGGCCTAAAGATCCCGGAACTTTTGGCCCCGGCAGGCAGCTTTGAGAAAATGGCAACGGCCATTCATTACGGTGCTGACGCTGTCTACTGCGGGGGCAAGAAATTCAGCCTCAGGGCCCATGCCAGTAATTTTTCAGACCAGGAGCTTGCCGAAGCTGTTAAATATGCCCATGAAAAGCACGTAAAACTTTACGTCACGGTCAATATCCTTGCCCGACAGAAAGACCTTGAAGGTCTGGAAAGGTATCTCCTCTATCTCGGAGATATCGCAGTGGACGGGATCATCGTATCAGACCCCGGTATTCTCTCACTGGCCAGGAAGACCATTCCCAATATGCCGATCCACCTGAGTACGCAGGCCAACATAACAAATCCGGGGAATGCAGGATTCTGGGAAACCCAGGGTGCGGCACGGCTTAACCTGGCCCGGGAACTAGGACTGGTCGAGATTGCAGAAATTCGACAGAGACTTGCTCCGCAAACCCAGGTAGAAATATTTGTCCATGGTGCACTTTGCATCTCCTATTCAGGCAGATGTTTACTCAGTTACTACTTTACGGGCCGGGATGCCAATCGGGGCGAATGCGCCCATCCGTGCAGGTACAGGTATGTGCTTCTTGAGGAAAAGAGGCCGGACCAGTATTTTCCAGTGGAAGAGGATGAACATGGAACCTATATTTTTAACTCCAAAGACCTGTGTCTGCTGAAAAGGCTGCCGCAGTTAATTGATATTGGCGTCGACAGCTTAAAGATAGAAGGCAGAATGAAAAGTGTCTATTATGTAGGTGCGGTTGTGCGGTTGTATCGTGCTGCCCTTGATTATATAGCTGCAGCACAGGGCAAAAATCCAGAAGGCATACGGAGTATAAATTTGCCGCCTGTATACATGGAAGAGCTTATGAAGGTCGGTACCAGGGGGTATACGGAAAACTTTTTTTTCGGGCCCCCTGGTGCTGATGACATGCTCTACGACAGGCCGCGGATGGACCAGGAGTATGTCCCGGTCGGCATAGTGCAGGATTTTGGTAGGGCACTGCTAAGTGAAAACTGGCTGAAAATAGAAGTAAGGAATCCTTTCAGGCCAGGGGAGCGTCTCGAATATCTCGGCAAGGATATCAATGCTGTTTCATTTGAAGTAAAAGAGTTACTGGACCAGGATGAAATCCCTCTGCAGCAAGCAAATCCCGGCAACATTGTAAAACTAAAATATGACCCTGAGGTAGGTGTCGCTTGGGAGGTGAAGGGCCTCCTTAGAAAGAAAAAAATGCCGGCCAAAGAGGAAAAAATCCTTTGACCGGCATTTAAAAAGCCAAACCACATTTTATATTAAAACGGGGGAGAAGGCTTGTTACTTTACTTTCATGCACGATGAAGTTTTGGGGTAATTTAAAGTAACAAAAAATAAAAAAAGATTAAACCGGAGGCTCTTTATTATTAAGGGATTTTGGTTTTTTATTATCCAAAAGTCAACAGAATGAAATTAAGTGAGATAGGGGGGGCCTGTCATTTGTTGACTAAATGTTGACCAAACTCTAAACAATATAAATGCCCCTACGCATGGAGAGGCTAAACGTGTCTACTGGATATCTAAACACTTTGGGAACCATTCATGAATGGAGATTGGTAGCAGAAATCACAAGTCAGTTCTGCCTATTAGTGTGAAGTAATGTGCTAATTTCATTAGAAAGCGAGGCTTACTGGTTCCAGTACTGCTGCACTCACTGACGGATGCGTTCCTTCTTGCTAACCGCAAA
>JAFDBU010000086.1 GCA_019313095.1 Deltaproteobacteria bacterium
ATCATCATAAATCTTGCCCCTGGACCAGGACCATATATCTTCGATTATGACGTCGGCCGGCAGCTGGTAGGCCCTTTCCCTGGCTGTTTCCTGTTCTTCTGCAGTGGCATCGCTGGCAAAGGCCCAAAGTTCTCTGCCCCGTATGTCAAAGTGAAGCACGTAGGAAATCTTGTTACTTATGGCCCTTTCCCGTAGATCTTCGATCAGGCCGATGATTCTGAGAGAGGTTGCATCAAGACTGTCGCTCAGAACCGCCTGACGGAATTTGGGCACCACAAGGCCGAACATAAGGCCGAGCAGGACTATCACCACTATCAACTCGATAAGGGTATAGCCCCTTTTATTGACAGATATTTTTTTAAGAGAGTTCAGCTGAAAATCTTGAAGCAGGAGCAGCAGCCCGATATTTTTGGCGGATATTTGACCTGCCAGGCAGTTTAAGAGAAAAAAGAATAAAATAGTGAAAAACCCCAGTATCAATCCAGATCCCAATTATTGATATCTTCGTTCTTGCCATCGCCGCCGGCGACGCCGTCCGCACCATATGACATGATACCAAAATCATCCTGTGTCCCGGGGCTGAGATAAACATATTCATTGCCCCAGGGATCTTTGGGCACCTGGCCCTTTTCCAGGTATCCGCCTTCACGCCACGACCTGGCCAGTTCACCGGTTGCAGGCGGCTCCACCAGGGCTTGCAGTCCCTGTTCAGTCGTGGGGTAGTTGCCCGTATCAAGTTTATAAAGCTGCAGGGCTGTTTCCAGGCTCTGGATCTGGATCTTTGCCTTCATACGTCTGGCTTCATCCGGGCGGCCCATTATACGAGGAACAATAAGTCCTGCCAGAATACCTAAAATGACTAAGACGACCATAATCTCAATAAGAGTAAAACCCTGGCTGCCTGTTCTTTTTTTATTGTAAGACATAGTTTTATTTACCTCTGATCTTGTAGCGAAATGAATGTAATGGAAAAATATTTTATCTGGTTATTTACAATTATTTTCAAGTGTGCGCCTGAATAAAATAGTAGTGCCCGATACCTCTTCCCGCAATACTTCCTGTATTTTTTTTATAGATTTGGGTTCACCCGACCATCTGGTTCATTTCAAAAATAGGCAGCAGAATTGATATGACGATGAATCCCACCACTACAGCCATCAGGAGAATCATTATCGGCTCAATAAGCGCAGTCATGCCGGTAATGCGTGTTTCAACCTCCCGCTCATAAGCATCGGCAATTTTCTGCAGCATTCTTTCCAGGTCACCACTCTGTTCACCGACTGCGACCATCTGCCGGAACACGGGGGGAAACCAGACAGACCTGCTTAAAGCGATATTCAGGCTCTTGCCTGCCTGAATATCTTCCATTGCCTCGTCTATAACATCACCGATCAAAACGTTGTTGACAATATTACGGACAATCTGCAGGGAAGTGATCAGGGGCACGCCACTCTGCAAAAGTGAACCAAGGGTTCTACCAAATCGTGACAGGGCGATCTTTCTGTTGATCTGCCCAATAACAGGAAGCCTGAGTTTCAAGGTATCCCAAATGTATCTTCCCCTCGGTCTCTTGATAAATTCCCTTATGCCTAGGATAATGGCCACTATGACGATCACGATTGCCCACCAGTATGCCTGGATAAAGCCGCTGAACCAGATGAGTAATGTGGTTGGCAATGGCAGGACCTGCTTCATTTCCGTAAAGATCCTGGTAAGATTCGGTACGACAAAACTTAAAAGGAAAAACAGGACACCGGTTCCGATTATTGCCATGAAGATGGGATACACCAGTGCGGCCTGAAAACGACCCTTCAGGGCCTGCTGGTGTTCACCGAACTCAGCCAGCCTCTCCAGGACAACATCAAGAGAACCGGAAGCCTCTCCGGCTCTTACCATGTTGGTATATATGTTGGAAAAAAGTTTTGGATGCTTGGCTAGGGAAGCCGTAAGGCTGTTGCCCTCATTAACTGATTCCTTGATCTGGGCTATGATCTTTTTGAGAGGCGGACTCGTAGTCTGCTCCATAAGGGCGTCCAATGAGCCGACCAAGGGTATGCCTGCATTGAGAAGCGTGGCAAGCTGCCTGGTAAGTCCATGAATATCATCAACTTTGATCCTGTTGAAAAACGACGGCAGTGAAAAGCCGGCAGCTGTCTCGGTTTTTGCCTTAGAAGTGGTCTCCTTGACCTGGACAGGATATTTCCCAGAGGCCCGCAACTTCTTGCGGGCTGCTACATTGCTGTCTGCGTCAATAATACCGGTAATACTCTTACCGGCCCGGTCCAGGGCTGTATATTCGTAAACAGGCATGATATTTATAAGATTTTTGTACGTGCCATATGAATCCGCACCTGCCTTTCTGGGCAGTGCCCCACTTTCCGGACCCTTAAAGTACCTGTGGACTCCATAAGTGTCAATGTATTTCCCGTGCCGGGTCAGGCGATTTCGACCAGCTCAAGGTCAAAGGTCAGGTCCTCTCCGGCCAGGGGAGGATTTGCGTCCAGAGTTATGTTTCCATCATTGACTTCTATAATGGTGACTGCGATGAGTTCACCGCTTGGGCTGCCAACCTGCAGTCGCTGCCCGACTTCTGGGTCGATATCAGACGGCACATGCTTTCTGTCAACAACCATTACCATGCTTGGGTTCCGCTCCCCATAGGCCTTAGCGCAGGGGATCAGGGTGGTCTTTTTTTCGCCGACGGTCATTCCTGTTACTGCCTCCTCACATCCTGGGATTACCTGCCCCCTGCCAATATTAAACTGCAGCGGCTCCCGATCGGTGGATGAATCAAAGACGGTGCCGTCCTGTAACCTGCCAGTATAATGAATTTTAACTGTGTCACCGTTTTTCGCCTGTGTCATGCTTTTCTCCCTGTTGCCGTTCTCTTTTGTGCTATTTTGATTTCATGGAAATTACTGAATCCTTCTCCTGCGCTCTTCATTTCATTCGTATTTAAAAGATAAAACCCCTACAGTCATAAGCTGAGGGGTTTTATCTTCTTTTAACAAATTCCAGCTTTTTAATGTAACAGTCTCAATCTCGCGAATTGAATGAAAAAACTTTTTGTATATTACCTATAGGTATTCCGGCTACTGCTGTCAACAGGGTTTTGCTGCCAGGCTACATAACCTTGGCTGCTTCCTCTTTCTCAACAAAAAGATGTACATCCTGCTGGGGAAAGGGAATGGAGATGCCGGCCGCATCAAGCGCATTTTTGATTTTTTCCGTTAAGTCAAAACGCACATCCCAGTAGTCAGCGGTCTTAACCCAGGGCCTGAAGACAAGATTCACACTGGAGTCTGCAAGCTCAGCTACCGCAATAGTCGGGGCCGGATCGGTCAGGACCCGGCTGTCGTCTTTGGCCAGTCCGGCCAGAATCTCCCTGGTCCTGGCCATATCATCGCTGTAGCTGATACCCACAACCAGGTCGATACGACGGGTATTCTTGGCATTGATATTTGTGATAATGTCACTGATGATCTTGTTGTTCGGCACAATGATCAGCTGGTTGTCCGGAGAACAGAAGTGGGTGTTAAAAATATTGATGTTTTCAACCTTGGCGGTAATACCTGCAACAGAAACAACATCACCGATGGCAAATGGCCTGAACAGAACAAGCATGACTCCGGCTGCGAAGTTGGACAGTGAATCTTTCAGGGCCAGACCGACCGCCAGACCCGCGGCGCCTATTATGGTCAGGAAAGAGGTGGTATTGATGCCGAGTCTGCCGGCTGCGGCCACAATCACCAGGATCAAGAGGGTATAGTATGTCAGGTTGGCCAGAAAGTTCACCAGGGTCTGATCAACATTATTTTTGGCTAGAATCTTTGCCAGGATATTGGCAATACGGCGGGACAGCCACTTTCCCACAATAAATATAAGGACGGCGCCGATAATATTGAGCGAATAGGCCGAAAGCCATAACCAGACAGCATCAACATTGATATTCATCATCACACCTCCGTTGGACGTTAATGTTTAACCGGGCCCCAAGCACATTTATTTCCCAACAATATTTTTTTAAATAACAACAATACCCAAGAAATTACAATATTTCTTATTGTCGAAATATACTGAAGTGATAAATAGGTTTTCGGTAATCTTTAAACAGGTATGTCTGCCGACCGATGCTTAAAAGCTTTGGCAGTTAGGGCGCCTACTTCTTATTTGCCCTTTTAAGATATTTTGCGATTCTGACAAATCTGGTAGGGTTGACAATTTTGTCATTATACTGGATTTCATAATGTAAATGGGGGCCTGTACTTCTGCCGCTGTTGCCTACCAGACCTATTACCTGACCCCGTTTTACCAGATCACCTTTCTGGACCAGCCCTTTCTTTAAATGGGCATACTTGGTCCTGAAGCCGTTGCCATGATCAAGTACAATATATCTGCCACGGAGTTTATCATAGTTCTGAATCAAGACGGTGGCATCGGCGGTAGCCTTGACATCTGAGCCCATCCGGCCTCTAATGTCAACGCCCCTATGGTAAGCGGGTTCACCGTTTATGGGATCAAGGCGATTCCCGAACCTTGAGGTAATCACACCCGAAACCGGTGCGCCAAGCGGCACATTCTGGAGAGTATCCAAATATCTTTCAGTTTTAAAAATCAGGTCACCCCTGGCTTCCAGACCAGAACTGGTAAAGGGTCCCCCGCTGTTCTCCTTGCTTTCCTCGATTTGGATATCAACTCCGACACTGTTCAATATTGATTCTATAACTCTTGATTTTTCATTCAGGTCTGCTACGGCATTATCAATGAGTAAAGCCTTCTCCTCCTGTAGAACGGCCACCCTGTTTTTCAGCCATTCATTGCTCATTTTTAATGACTGCAGTTCGGCAATCAGAGTTTTCTCATCCCCAATCCCGGCAACCTTTTCCTGCAAAACTAGACACTGGATAAAAAAACCGGCTCCTGCCAGAGTCCCCAGGAAAAGGAGAAAGAGCAGCACGGATGGAATAGAGACGTTCTGTCGCTTAAGAAAGTTCAATAGTTTCATACTGGAGCTAGTAAAATTTTGGAATCAAGCGAACGGACTTTTCATTAAACCATTCCTTTGAATTCTCATTACAATTTACAGTTCTTATTCTTTCAATATATTATAAAATTTCCCAGAAAGTAATAATGTTTCCTTCAGGAGTCAACTGAAAACTGCCGGCCGCATCTGCGCCGAATTATAATTTTATCTAACATCAATAGGTTACGAAGGAATCTCTGCCCTGGCAAAAATCCTGATCGGGGCCGGATAACCCTCCCTGGTCAGGGTTGGTTCTCTGGAATCAATAAAATCTTCGTATGATTCGAAAACCATCCATTCCGTTCGTCTCTGTTCCTGACTCGACATCTGGTGGGAAAAGAATATCTGCACCTGAGCAAAACCAGCCCTGGACAACCAGTTGGCAAGACAGGCACCTGTTGGCACAAAGTACGTGCCAGGCACTTTGGCATACCGTTTCTCTGGAAAGAGCGCCACCGGTTTTGTACCCGGTATACCCTGTGATTCCACCAGCAGGATGCCCCCTGGTTTCATGGCAGTTCTGATTTCACGCAGAGCTTCAATGGGTGATGAACGGTGATAGAGAATACCCATCAGAAAAACAACATCAAAACTCTCTTTAAAAAGACCGATATGTTCGACCCCGAGCAGTTCACAGGCCAAATTCTCTTTACCGGCAAAGCTGTTAAGAGTTTTAAAGGTAAAATAATGCTGCAGGTACGGCTCAAAGCCAACCACCAGCTTAGGTTTATGGTGGGCCATCCTGAACATGTAATAACCATTGTTGCAGCCAATATCAGCTACAATCTTACCCTGCAGATCAGGGAGTTCAGGCAGAATCCTGTTCCATTTTCGCTCACTGCGCCATTCTGCATCAATCTCAATACCAAAAATATTAAAAGGTCCTTTGCGCCACGGCATATAATCCCGCATAGCCTTATAGACCTTTTTCCTGTCCTGGTCTGAAAGTTCATCCGCGCCGCCAATCTTTACCACATCACCTGAAAAATCATATCGTTTAGCCCTGATATGCTGCACACTTTCATGGGACAGGCGAAAACGATCCACCCCTTTTTTGCCTAGAGCCAACCACTGTGCCTTCTCCTGCAACAGCGCCTGTACCTTCTGGTGATCTGCCTGGGGTAATAGATTAAGATAATGCATCGAAATAAAAAGAAAGATTATCTGGAAGCGACTAGAGAGACAAAATTAAACCACCGAAAGAAAGTTTCAACCCTGCTGAATCCCACCCGCAAAAGCATATCCTTGTTTTCCCGGCTGGAAAGAGGGACCAGTACATTTTCCAGGGCCTCACGTTTTTGGGCTATTTCAAGTTCTGAATAGCCTCTTCTCTTTTTATACTGGTAATATGATTCCTGAAACCGGTCGTTAAAAACAGTATCCTCGCAGATAACTTTCTCACTGAGAATTAGAACACCGCCATGGCGCAGTCCCCTGTATACATTTTTGAGGAACTCAAGCCTCATTCCCGGACTGATAAACTGCAGTGTATAATTGAGAATTACTCCTCCGGCCCTGGAAAAATCAGTCCGGATTATATCCTGTTCACTGAAAACAATCCTGTCTCCCATGGAAAACATCTGCGCTTTGCGTAAAGCCTTATCCAGCATGGCTTTTGAATTGTCCAACCCGATAAATTCAAGATTTTTGTTTTCCAGAATTCTGGCGAGATGCAGAAGCGTCGTGCCTGTTGAACATCCCAGATCATAAACCGTATCACCCTCCACCAGTGAACGTCCCAAAATCTGGGCTGTCATTTCAATTACCTGTTTATAAAAAGGTACGGAACGGTCGAGCATATCATCAAAGACCTCAGCCACCTGTTCATTGAATTCAAACTTTTCCACCGGTGCCGTGGTATTAAAAAGAGTGTCCCGAGCCATAATGTTTTATTATCTTAATAATAAATTGTTTCCTAAAGAGATTACCTGGATAAATTTTAATTCATAGGCCATTTCACTCCGCCGAGCAGCGCAGCAAAGAACGGTTAAGCGACTCGGCTGAGTGAAGCGACTTTCCGATGTTTCCCGTTCTTTACAAACTGCGAGCGAAGCCACGCGAAGCGGGGCCAGGTGACTGGCTGCCATTTTGGGTTCCTTTTTGCACCCTGAGGTATTTAATCCTTGAAGGTATAAA
>JAFDBU010000087.1 GCA_019313095.1 Deltaproteobacteria bacterium
GTTTTTTGTAAGAGGAAAATATTTCCTTTGAATATTGTTAATTTCAGGTACAACTGGTCTTTTGACTTGTTCTAACCAATAATTAATTTACATGGAGGTTTTATTATGTGGGAAGTTGTCGTAGACAAAGACAAATGTTCAGGCGATGAAGAATGTGTAGATGCATGTCCTGCGCAGGTTTATGAAATGGTTGATGGAAAATCCGAGCCGGTTAACATGGACGAATGCCTCGGCTGCGAAACTTGTGTTGAGGTTTGCCCTGAAGGCGCCATCACTGTAACTGAGGTTTAATTCTGTTATAAGAATACAGACCGAAGATTTAATCCATAGGCCTGTTTCCTGCAAAGGAGACAGGCCTATGTTTTTTGGTCTGCTGTCAGAAATTCACCCCGGCAATTTATTTCTGTTAATATAACCAATATAATATCTGATGGATTTGAAAAAGACCCTTCTCCGATACAAACCAGGGGTGTCAATTAGGACTCATCTTTTTTTCGCGGCCCTGATCTGGAGCGTCGTCGGGTTTTTTCTTCTGACAAACGGTTTTGTTCTGATTTCATTGCATGATCGTTTATGGTATGCGGTTGCTGGATTGATTCTGGGAACCGCCAAGACATTTTTTATCCTTGACCGAGTGGCCCGGAAAAATATCAAAAGGATCAAAGAATTTGAGGACAAGGTATGCATAGGTTCTGTATACTCCTGGAAAACCTGGGGCCTGGTTGCGGGAATGATTATCCTCGGCAGGTTTTTAAGAACCACGGTGCTGTCCGGTGAAGTAGTCGGACTTATATATACTGCCGTTGGTTGGGCTCTTATACTGGCAAGCAGGCTTATATGGCAAACATGGAAAAAAACTCCCTGACCATGGAAACTTTTTCTTTCAACAGGGTTGAGATCGATATTGTTGCTCTGCAGAATAACTTTCAGAATATTCAGCAGAAAGTCGGGTCCCGGGTCAAGGTTATGGCTGTAGTTAAATCTGATGCTTACGGCCATGGCATGACAGCTTGTGCCAGGGAGCTCTATCAGGTAGGAGCAAGAACTTTCGGAGTGGCGGAAGTATGGGAGGGTGTTGCCCTGCGCAGAGCCGGTGTACGGGGAGAAATTATTGTTCTTCTAGGCGGGACTCCAGAGACGTATGATGCAATCATTGATCATAATCTAACGCCGGTTGTTTATGATATAGATTTTATTAACGGACTCTCACATACAGCTGCAGTCAAAAATACAGAGGCAAGGGTTCACCTGAAAGTGGATGTCGGCATGGGCAGGCTTGGCATACAGCCTTCACAGGTTGAAACCTATATTTCTTTGATTAAACGCCTGCCCGCCATGTCACTGTCAGGATTGCTGAGCCATTTCCCGGTTGCAGATGAATCGGAAGCATTTGAAAAAACCAGAAAGCAATTAGCTTCATTTAAAGAGGTTGTTGCCAGGCTGAAAGCAAAGAAAGATGGGCCAGTAGTTAGCCATATTGCCAATTCAGCTGCTTTTATCAACTTCCCCGAGACGCATCTTGACATGATCCGCCCGGGTATCAGCCTCTACGGTTATTTCCCGGATGCGTCACCGAAAGGGGCGAAACGGGCTGTTCCCTCGATGGATCTGCAGCCGGTAATGTCTTTTAAGACCAGGGTTGTGCAGATTAAAGAGCTTGAAGCGGGATGCGGCATCAGTTATGGACATACTTTCATAACCAGTCGAAAAAGCAGGATTGCTGTATTGCCTGTGGGATATGCCGACGGTTACCAGAGAAAACTTTCCAATCGGGCGGAAGTTTTGATCAACGGCAGAAGAGCGCCGGTTTGCGGCCGGGTCTGCATGAATGCCACCATGGTCGACATAACGGATCTGCCTCCGGTTGATGTTGGTGATGAGGTTGTTCTGCTGGGGCGGCAGGGCGGGGCCGAAATTTCTGCAGATGAGATAGCGCAATGGCTTGGGACTATTAGCTATGAAGTTCTTTGCCTGTTTGGTTCGTTGAATGAAAGGGTTTATCTCAGCAATGATCAGAAAATGGGCTGAAGTCTTTTTTGATAAGAAAAATAACGTGAACGTTTGAAACAATGGTTAAAGCACGAATAAAAGAACTGCTGGATAAATATTTTGCAGCAGGAGCCGGGCAGGGGTTGTGGAGTAAGGCCGCAGCCGGTTCATATACGGTGGAACTCCCAAAGCTTGCCGCACATGGAGACTTTTCCACCAACTTCGCCATGCTTGTTGCCGGACGTGAAAAGAAGAATCCCCGTGAAACAGCCATCTGGCTGGCGAAAAAAATGGGAGCCCATAAGGATCTGTTTGATAAGGTCGAGATCGCCGGACCGGGCTTTGTTAATTTTTTTATCCGGGACGGAGTATGGCAGTCAGTGGTCAAATCAGTCTGTGAACAGGGCTATAATTACGGTTTTTCTCAGGTCGGCCACCAGAAGAAGGTACTGGTCGAGTTTGTCAGTGCCAATCCCACCGGTCCTCTTTCAATCGGCCACGGTCGCCAGGCTGTTCTCGGTGATGCCATTGCCAGGCTTTTGGAGGCTACCGGACATACTGTAACCCGGGAATACTACTATAATGACGCCGGCCGCCAAATGCGCGTTCTAGGAGAATCCACCCGGGCACGGTATTTAGAACTCCTTAACCTTGCGGCTGAGTTTCCCGAAGACGGGTACCAGGGAGAATATATCTATGATATTGCCAGAAAACTGATAATCGAAAAGGGTGATTCCCTGAAAGATACAGAGGATATCAAACCCTTTAAGGAAAAGGCAGAACAGGAAATTTTTGCTAATATTGCTGAGACGCTGGCAAAACTCGACATCAGATTCGACAACTATTACAACGAGCATTCGTTGTACGAAAAAGGGCTTGTTGAAGATGTGGTTACTCGGCTGCGCACCAAAGGTCTTGCTTATGATCATGACGGTGCAGTCTGGTTCAAAACTTCTGAGTTCGGCCAGGAACAGGACCGAGTTATCATCAAAAGTACGGGTGAACCAACTTACAGGCTCCCGGATATTGCCTATCACAGGGAGAAATTAAAACGCGGCTTTGACTGGCTGGTAAATATTTTCGGTTCGGATCATATTGCCACCGTTCCGGATGTCCTGGCAGGTTTGAGGGCGCTTGGCTATGATGATTCAAAAGTGACAGTTGTCATCCACCAGTTTGTTACCCTAACCCGCGAAGGAAAACAGGTAAAAATGTCAACCAGAAAAGCCAATTTTGTCACGGTCGATGAACTTTTTGATGAGGTCGGTCCTGATGTGGTCAGGTTTTTCTTTTTGATGCGCAAAGCAGACAGCCAGCTGGAATTTGATCTTGATCTCGCTACCAAGGAAAGCCAGGAAAATCCTGTATTCTATGTCCAGTATGCCAATGCCAGATTAAGCAGTATCCAGAAAAAGGCGAAGGAAAAAAATATTTCCAGAACCCTCCTTCAGGGAGTTTCGCTGGATAAATTAACGCTGCCTGAGGAGTTCAACATGCTCAAGGCACTTGCATCCTACCCGGAGTTGGTTGAAAGTTCAGGTCTTGACCTGTCACCACATCGGATTATTTTTTTCCTCATGGATCTAGCCGGGCTTTTTCACTCTTATTATAACAGCCACCTGGTGATTTCAGATGATCCCGAACTGCCCCAGGCCCGGTTGTGGCTTGCCGAAGCACTTCGTATAGTATTCCATAACGGGCTGAGAGTAGTGGGCCTTTCCGCCCCGGAATCCATGTAAGATGGAATTAGGTGCTTTGATTTAAAAAAGACTTATCGAAGTCGGGCTTAATTATTCTGTAATTACGGTAATAAAAATAGTGGCTCGGAGTAGAAAAAAGAAAAAAAAGAAAATAAAGTTTGAGCTTACCCTTGGGGGGTTGCTGGGAGTAGGGGTTATAGTATTCTGTTTATTCCTGTGGATGTTTCTTGTTGGCATCTGGGCCGGGCAGACAATACTTCTCCCGGCAGGATAGTCTGCATGGGCAAGGTTACTTGTTGCCAGCTGTCTGACTGGAATCTGCTCCATGCTCAGGCAGCAGGAGTCAGCTGACCCCGCGGATGACAGGCAAGAATAATGCACCTTTCAGAACAGTAATGATTGCCGATCTTCGCATTTGTTACAGTACTTGACCCGATGTTGCTCCCGGAGTAAGATGGCGCGCCATGAAAAGGGTAACGGATTTTTTATTTTATTGAAAGACGCGATGTGAGGCTTGCCCAACAATGATACGTAATGCTCACATGGGTGATATAAAGAAAATTTATAAACTGCTGCAGTATTTTGCTGATAAGGATCTTCTTTTGGGCAGATCTTTAAGCTCTCTGTACGATCAGCTGCGAGATTTCAGTGTTTTTGTGGAGAATGATCCCAGAGATCCGAACGGTGAAAAGCTGGTGGGTGTCTGTGCTCTTCATATTTGTTGGGAAAATCTGGCTGAAATAAGGTCTCTGGCGGTAATTGACGAATATCAAGGCAAGGGGGTTGGACGGCAGCTTGTGGACAAAGCCCTGAAAGAGGCTGATTCCTATGGTATTACCAGGGTTTTTACCCTGACGTACCAGCCTGTTTTTTTCAGAAAACTGGGATTTAAGGACGTTGACAAGTCAGAGTTGCCACACAAGGTTTGGAGCGACTGCATTAATTGCTCCAAGTTTCCGGATTGCAACGAAGAAGCCCTGATCTGGGAGAAAATTACATAATATTTCATGACTTCAGGTATTTCCTTTGTGCGGATCATCGGCACCAAACCCTAACAGCAGCGTTATAGTGTTTTGCGCTGCTGCAAAATTTTTATTCTA
>JAFDBU010000088.1 GCA_019313095.1 Deltaproteobacteria bacterium
AGGAGTTGCGAAAGCTTATATCCGCATAAGCGTAACATGTCAGGTTCCTGATTATGAAGCTTCTGCTTTTTTATTCCCACTCTTTTTTTTATGAAACGGCAGCCAAAAGTCTGCCCTCTGCTCCTGATGTAAAGAAAAAGGAAAAGGTCACTGATGCCGTGGTTGTTTTCTTTCATGTTGAGGCGGAAGACCGGGAAAGGAAGGGTAAAGTTGTGCTGAAGTTTGTCAAGAATGTAAAGTGGCTGTGCGGTAAGTTTTCAACCCGGAACGTGGTTCTGCATTCTTTTAACCATCTGTCCGGCAGCAAGGCTGACCCTGATTTTTCAAAAGAAGTTCTGGACGAGGTGGTGGAGCGCCTTACAAGAACTGATTTTCAGGTTTCGGTGACACCATTCGGATATTTTAATGAATTCAAGATCCATGTTGCAGGTGATTCCCTTGCCAAAGTCTATAAAGAGTTCTGATTTTTTTTGAGGCAATATAATATGTAGTATATGAGCCATGCTGAAAGTTGACAGAAAAATAATAGTTTCGATGCATCCCATAATAGAGGCTGATGAATTCTATTGGGACCGCGGTGTCTGGGATAAGGACCTGTTTGGCTTGCTGCAGAAGGCTGCGGCAATTATCCTGCCGCAGACTGTGGAAAGGGAACTGTACTACCTGTGTAAGAAAGTGTGTCCGCAGGTCTTCCCGAATTATGATCTGCGGTTTTTATGGGAAGGCAAAATAGGTGATACCTTAGCCTTCTGGACCTATGGCGTGAAACATCCCCACACCCTTGTCTTTCCGCGGGTGGAAACACTGCTGGGTGACCATTCCCAGATGGATCACCCAGTTCCTGAATTGTTACAGTACCCCTTTGTCATGAAGGGAGCCCATGCTGGCGAGGGGCGGCAGGTCTGGCTCATTGAAAACGAAACCGAACTTGAGGAAAAACTGCAAACCCTGCTGCACCTGGAATTGGAAGGCATCAGAGGTTTTGTTATTCAGGAGTATTTGCCGGCACTTGATAAAGACCTCAGGGTAGTAGTAGTGGGGGATCAGGTCCACAGTTACTGGCGTAAAGCCCCGACTTTTCTGCACAATGTCGTCCAGGGCGGAGAGATAGATAGTGCGTCAGATAAAGAACTTCAGGAAGTGGGCCGGGAGAAAGTCTGGGAATTCTGCAGGCGGTCAGGCATCAACCTTGCCGCTTTTGACCTGGTTTTTCCTGCTGCGGACGATGAGCCGTTTTTTCTGGAGATAAATTACACCTTCGGGCGAACCGGGCTGGGCGGCTCGGAAAGATTTTACACCCTGCTGCATGATGCTGTTAACCAATGGCTGCAGGCTAACCTTTGAAAGCCGTATTTGGGATGATGAAGTTCAACTATTGATAAATGGTACTGTCATGAAGGTAAGATTCGGAGAGATACCCGCCGAAGGGCTGCGGTTTGAAATAAAGGACGAATCCTGGTTTCCGGACCATGAAGTGCAGAGAACCGGACCAGTCAATGCCACTGCGGTATTAAAGCGCAACGGAGTGGACAGGGTGCTGCTTGAAGGCAGGATACAGACAACAATTGAGTATGTGTGCGACCGCTGCCTGGAAAATTACACCTTGGTTATAGACGAAAGTTTCACTCTTAATCTGGAATATGCACCGGGTTCCAAACTTGAACCGGCTGAGCATGAAATAAGTGTTTTTGAAATGGACATGATCTATCTGAAGGAGCCTGTCGTTGATATTTATGAGATGTTGAGCCAGCAGATTTTTCTTTTGAATTCTGGAAAACATCTGTGTTCGGAATCATGCCGGGGGCTGTGTCCCGGATGCGGCACCAATCTCAACCTTGAAACCTGCAGCTGCAAAAAGGATCTTACATCTTCACCATTTTCCATCCTGAAAAGAGAATAGCCTAAACGCAATTCATCCTGGATGCGTATTTTGCTTTGTACGATTCTTTTAGGTGTGTTTTTGTGCTTGACATATCCGCCTATGCGGATATGTTGGTTTTAATGAAGGCTACCGCTCAAATATTTAAGTCTTTAGGTGATGAGACTAGGCTGAGGATTATGGCTCTTTTGGTGGAAGGCAGGGAGGAACTCTGCGTTTGTGACATCATGGCCGCCCTTAATCTCCCGCAATCAACGGTTTCGAGACACCTGTCGTATCTTAAAAATGCCGGGCTGGTTGATGACAGGCGGCAGGGGATCTGGATGTATTACAGGATAACTAAAGAGAGCGGTAAACTTGGAGCAGATTTTTTCTCGCTGCTGGCAGCAATGCTGTCTGAAGCAGATCAGACAGCCGGGGATCGGCAGCGCTTGGAAGAGCACCTGGCGACCAAGGGGAAGAATGTCTGCGGCTAAAGATTAAGCTGTAAAGAAAAAACATGAAGGAAATTCAGAACATTAACTGTCCCTGTAGTGACAGCAAGGAACTGCAGGGAAAACCGGCCACAAAAAGAACGGTAAAGCTATCACAGAAGATTGTCCTGACAGCTGGAGGGATCGGCTTGTGGTTTATTGTCTACCGGCAGCTTGATGCCTTTGCCGGTTTTCTCACCTATACTGTTTTTTCAATTCAGCATGGCAGTCATTTTGGTGAAGCTGTGCATTTTTTTTTCTACGACACGCCAAAAGTGCTGATGCTGCTTTCTCTTGTTATTTTTGGGGTGGGAATTATCCGCACCTTTTTTACACCTGAGCGGACCAGGAAAATTCTGGCCGGAAAAAGAGAATCCGCCGGTAACATCCTGGCAGCCATCCTCGGTATAGTTACACCATTTTGTTCATGTTCGGCGGTGCCGCTTTTTATTGGTTTTGTAACAGCAGGAGTTCCCCTCGGGGTGACGCTTTCATTTCTCATAGCCGCTCCCATGGTCAATGAAATAGCACTGGTTCTCTTATACGGTTTGTTGGGCTGGAAAATAGCCGGACTCTACCTGGTTACAGGGCTGCTAGTTGCCATAGTGGCAGGCTGGGTCATAGGCAGACTGGGACTGGAAGGGCATATTGAGGACTGGGTGCGTAAAATGCACACCAATGCTGCTGATGCCCCGGATAATACACTCACCTGGAACCAACGCTTTCTGGCCGGCGGTACGGCAGTAAAAGATATTGTCGGCAAGGTGTGGATTTACGTTATTGCCGGAATAGCTGTCGGTGCCGGTATTCACGGCTATGTGCCGGAAGGATTCATGGCGTCGATCATGGGCAGGGACGCTTGGTGGAGTGTTCCCGTGGCAGTTGTAATCGGTATTCCCATGTATTCCAATGCTGCAGGCATCGTTCCTGTTATCCAAGCCCTGCTTGAAAAGGGTGCTGCGCTTGGGACTGTTCTGGCATTCATGATGAGCGTCATAGCCCTTTCTCTGCCGGAAGTGGTAATTTTACGCAAGGTGCTGAAGCCAACTATGATTGCCGTATTCGTAACAGTTGTGGGCAGTGGCATTCTGCTGGTCGGCTACCTGTTTAATCTGATTGTTTAAGTCCAATGCAAGGAGTGTTTATGGAGATAAAAGTCTGTGGCCCCGGATGTGCAAATTGTACCAAAGCAGAGAATATTGTTAAAGAGGCGGTGTCAGATACCGGTATCGCAGCTGAGGTAGTAAAAATAACCGATTTTGCAGAAATGGCAAAAATGGGGGTTCTTTCAACACCTGCTATCGTCATAAACGGTTCCATCAAGTGTGTTGGCAGGGTGCCGACGAAAAATGAAGTTATGGAATGGTTTACCTAAAGGGATTTCCTCAAACACTGTATGAAAGGAGTTCAGTATGGCCGGCTCGAAAAAGAGGCTCTCATTTCTTGATCGTTTTTTGACCCTATGGATATTTTCAGCCATGTTTGCCGGGGTCATGGGTGGCTGGCTGTATCCGGGCATCCGAGAGGCAATCAACACCTTTCAGGTCGGCACTACCAATATTCCCATCGCAATAGGTTTGATCCTCATGATGTATCCGCCGCTGGCCAAGGTGCGCTATGAAAAACTGCATGAGGTTTTTAGAAATATGAGGGTCCTGATCCTTTCTCTGGTGCAGAACTGGGTAATAGGCCCGATTCTGATGTTCGGGCTGGCTGTGACGTTTCTGTCCGGGCAGCATGAATACATGGTGGGCCTTATTCTGATCGGCCTGGCCCGCTGTATTGCCATGGTCATCGTCTGGAACGATCTGGCTGAGGGTGACCGGGAATACTGTGCCGGTCTGGTTGCCTTTAACTCCATATTCCAGGTGCTTTTCTTTTCCTTATATGCCTGGATTTTCATCACCATCGTGCCGGGCTGGCTCGGTCTGGAAGGCACCCTGGTCAACATATCCATGAAGGAAATTGCCAAGTCGGTCTTCATCTATCTCGGCATTCCCTTTCTGGGAGGTATGTTCACCCGTTTAATCGGTTTGAAGACCATGGGAGAGAAATGGTATCAGGAAAAGCTGGTTCCAAGGATCAGTCCGCTGACTCTGATCTTTCTGCTTTTTACCATCCTGGTCATGTTTTCCATCAAAGGGGAATATATCGTTCAGCTGCCGGTTGATGTTATCAGGATCGCTATCCCCTTGACCATCTATTTTCTGGTCATGTTTCTGGTTTCCTTCTACCTGTCAATGAAAGCAGGCGCCACCTATGAACAGTCGACAACCTTAAGCTTTACAGCGGCATCCAATAACTTTGAATTGGCGATTGCGGTTGCTATTGCGGTTTTCGGCATTGATTCGGGCCAGGCTTTTGCCGCCGTCATAGGGCCGCTAGTTGAAGTCCCGGTCCTCATCTCCCTGGTCAACGTTGCATTCTGGTTTAAGAAAAAGTATTTTCCTTATGCGCTGGAAACCCCCACCGGAGTCTGCCATGTCAGCTGTGAACCCTGAAGCCCGGGGATGCTGTTAATCAGGACTCTGCTTTCATACCTCCGTGCTCTTCCTGCTTTGTTTCCGGCGTTATTGATTTGTGGGATTTCCTGTGCAGGTGGAGATCAAGGGCTATTTTTAGTCCGATCAGGATAATTAACAGCGGCAAAGGAGAGTTAAGCTCCATAACGAGAATACCACCGAGCAGGATGGCAAGGTGCATGACAATGATCCTTTGGTACGGCTGGTGCATCAGTTTTTTCAGGCTGCTTTTTCTGTATTCCCCGCCGAGAATGTAATTTTCCGCAAAAGAGATACCATGGCTTATGGCCAGGCCGAGCACGGCCCAGATCATTTCCGGCGGTCTGCTGGCCCAGATCCTGGCAACGACTGATAAAAGAAGTTTTATAAAGATCAGGGGACCCCACCAGTCACCCATGTTGTCAAACGGATTTGCACCGGTGCCGATCTTGAAGAAATGCATGAGAAAAAAACCATGCACGGCACAGAATCCGCCGTAATGGATGCAGAAAAAAGGAATGAGAAAGAGTTTGCCGACATGCTCCGCGGACTGATCCGTCTTGAGGAGTGCCATTTTCAAAATGTTGTAGAAGGCAACAATAAGGTTTTCGAACCAGTAGAGAAGCACGATGTAACGGACATCCCAATCAAACAGGAAAATACCGATAAAGGGAATAAGATTGGCACTTATGAGTGCTGCAAGTGACAGAGTATCTTTCTTGTTAAACAGCTTCATAATACAGCTTAGAGGACCAGTCTGATAATGACCGGCAGACTGACCATTGATATACCGGTCTGCACAGCAATGATGGAAGACATTAGTTTGGTGTCACCGCCCAGCTGCTTTGCCAGGATATAGGAGAGAGGTGAACCGGGCAGCGCTGCAAAAAGTACGGCCACAGCAGTGGAGAGCCTGTCTACACCTATAAGGGTACAGCAGAGCCACATGAGAAGCGGCATGAGGGCCAGTTTCAGCAGGCAGGCATAGATAAGCTCTCTGCCTGTCTTTTTTAAGGCGCTCATCTGCAGGGAGGCTCCTACTGCAAGCAGACCGAGAGGTAAAGAGCCCCTGCCGATTATGGTGGTAAAATTCTCCGCCATTGCCGGCAGCTGCAGCCCGAGAAGATTAAAAGCCATGCCGGCCAGACAGGCGAGGATGAGAGGATTTTTAATCACGGTGGTAAAAATCCAGTGCCAGCCGCTTTTCTGGCCGCCGTAACGCACAAGGACCATGACACAGAGGACATTAACCACCGGGATCATGACGGTGATAAATACCGCTGCCAGGTAAAGACCTTCATCGCTGAACAGGGCAAAGACTGCGGCAAAGCCGATATAGGAGGTGAAACGCAGTGACCCTTGGAAAACTGAGGTGAAAGAAACGTCATTTTGTGAGAGCCGGGGACGCAGGAGCAGCAGCAGGCCGCTCATGATAAACATGGCGGACAAGATTGCCCAGACCATTGAGGCAACACTGAAAAATTCCCACGAGGCTCCGGCGCTGCTGGAAAAAAGCAGGGCAGGATAAAGAAAATAATAGACTATCCGCTCAGTGCCCGGCCAGAAATCATCTCCCGGGAATTTGATTTTTTTAAAACCGTAGCCGCAGATGATGATAAGAAAAACCGGGAGAAGAGAGGCCAGGATGGACGGGGTGTACACCATTTATAATCCGGATTAAGCCTCATCTGAGAGAATGGCAGCCTTTAAGAACTCCCTGTTCAACCGGGCAATGTTACGGATGGAAATACCCTTGGGACAGGCTGCTTCACATTCACGTTCATTGGAGCAGTTGCCGAATCCCAGTTCATCCATTTGCCGCACCATGTCAAGGGCTCTGCTGGCACGCTCAGGATGCCCCTGGGGCAGAAGCGAGAGATGGGAAACCTTGGCGGCCACAAAGAGCATGGCAGAGGCATTGGGGCAGGCTGCCACGCAGGCGCCGCAGCCTATGCAGGCGGCAGCGTCCATAGCCTCCTCGGCTTTTTTCTGGGGAACGGGAATGGCGTTCGCATCAGGCGCTCCCCCGGTGTTAACTGAGACAAAGCCACCGGCAGTTATCATCTTATCCAGGCCGCTTCGGTCTACAACCAAATCCTTTTCAATCCGGAAAGCCCTGGCACGGAAGGGTTCAATTACCAGAGTGTCGCCGTCTTTAAAATGGCGCATATGCAGCTGGCACAGGGTTGTTTCTCTTTCAGGGCCGTGGGGGTGGCCGTTGACCACCGCCCCGCACATGCCGCAGATGCCTTCCCGGCAGTCATGGTCAAAAGCAACTGGTTCCCTGCCTTCCCGGGTCAGACGTTCGTTAAGGACATCCAGCATTTCCAGAAATGACATGTCGGTGGAAATGGGACCGCTTGCATAGGTTTCAAGCCTGCCGGGCGCATCAGGCCCTTGCTGTCGCCAGATCTTAAGGGTCAATTCTATGGTGCTCACTTGTAACTCCTCTGTGATGGCTGTACATTCTCAAATATCAAGGGTTCCTTATGGAATACAGGTGATTTTGCATCGTCAGTATATACCCACACAGAGACATGGGAATAGTTTTCATCATCACGCTTGGCTTCGTTTTCATCGGTCTGGCTTTCTTCCCGGAAATGACAGCCGCAGGACTCTTTTCTGGAGAGTGCGTCAACAACCATTAATTCGGCGAATTCAAGGAAGTCTGCAACCCTGCCGGCCCGTTCAAGCGACTGGTTTAATTCCCTACAGCTGCCTGGGATCGTAATGTTCTGCCAGAATTCTTCCCTGATTTCAGGAAT